>NZ_PSVU01000031.1:0-47712 GCF_002932515.1 Rathayibacter sp. AY1D5 | reverse complement strand
GCTGCAGCGCAGTCCGTTCCGGCAGGCAGCCAGGACCGCCGCCCGGAAGACGCTCGCGGTCCTGCCGGACGACGTGGCCGCCCGCGCCGGCGCGGTCGCGTCCCGGGTGCACTTCCTCGAGAGCGAGGAGGAGGCGGTCGTCCCGGCGGAGTTCGCGACGGCCCTCCGAGCGGATCGTGTCGTCCGGCTGCGCTACCGCGACAGCAGCGGCGCGGAGTCGGTCCGCGACGTCGAACCGCTCGGCTCGATCGGGAAGGAGGAGCACTGGTACCTGATCGCGTGGTGCCGGCTGCGGGAGGGGGTCCGGGCGTTCCGCGGCGACCGGATGCTGTCGGTCGAGGTGACCGACGAGCGGCCTCCGCAGCGCACCCTGCGAGCCGAGGACCTCGCGCTCCAGTACGGACGGCTGCGGTCCGTCGTCGACGACTGACCCGCTCCGGGGACGGCCGCCGCGGACCTCGCGGAGTCGCGGACGATCTTCGGAAACACCGACAGGACGGTGTCGCGACGACCGGCGAGCCTGGTGCCATCACCTCATCCCGGCCCTGAAGGAGCCCCATGTCGTTCACCTCCCTCCGCATCGTCACCGACGACCTCGACGGCCTCGTCGCCTTCTACGAGCAGGTCGTCGGCCGACCGGCCGAGCGCCCGGCGCCGATCTTCGCGCAGTTCACGGGAGCGGGTGCGACCCTCGCGATCGCCCGCACCTCGACGGTCGCGATGCTCGACGGCGCCGTCGTCCCCGCGTCGAACCGCTCTGTCCTGCTCGAGTTCGAGGTGGCCGACGTCGACCGCGCCTTCGCCGAGCTCGCACCCCGGAGCGAGGACGTGGTGCTCCCGCCGAGCACCATGTCGTGGGGCAACCGCTCCACCCTCGTCCGCGACCCGGACGGGAACGTCGTCAATCTGTTCAGCAGGCCCGCCGGCTGATCGGGCGCACTCCGTCGGTCCGAGCACGCCCATGCCTGGCCGGTGGGACCCGACGGGGATCGCGGAGACCACCGGGGATCCTCTCTCTCGCGACGCGATCCTCCCGAGCGGGCGTGGCGTCGGGCCGAGCGCGACCGGTCTGCGGTTCGCAGGCGGGAGCACGGCGACTCCGTCCAGCGTGACGTCCCGACCGCACTCCGACCGGCGAGACGGCCACCCGCCGCCGGTGTCCTCGGCGGTACCCTCGCGGCATGACCTTCGTGAACGTCGGCACCCTCGGGGCCGTCCCCGGCAGACGCGACGAGCTCGTCGCCGTCCTCACCGAGCACAACGACGACCTCGTCGACGCCGGCTGCCTACTCTACGAGGTCGGGGTCGACGACGAGCAGCCCGACACCGTCTTCGTCGTCGAGCTGTGGGAGAGCGCCGAGGCGCATCGGGCCTCCCTCGCCCTCCCCCGGGTCCAGGCCGCGATCGCGACGGCGCGCCCGCTGCTCAGCGGCGCCTTCGGCGGCTACCGCTTCGACGCAGCAGGCTCTCCCCTCCGGAGCTGACTCGCGCCGAAGGCCTGCCGGCCGTCGGCACAGGCCGACCTGGAGTGAGCGGGCCGTCCGTCAACGGAAGACCTCTTCCTCTCCCGCCACCCCGACACCTCGAAGCGGAGCACCGTGATCAGCACGTTCCTCGTCGACCACGCCGCGCTCGTCCCGATCGCCTTCTGGATCGCGGTCGCGGTGGTCACGGCGATCGCCTGGCTGCTGCACCGGCGCGGCGCGGAAAGGTCTCTTCTCGTCCTCGCCGCGCTCGCCTTCGTCGTGGGGATCGCGCTGACCGTGTATCCGCCCGACGGGACGCCGCGGGTCTTCTGCACCGTGCAGTTCTCGGTGCCGTTCGACGGCATCGACACCCTCGCGAACATCGCGCTCCTGCTCCCCGGGGCCCTGCTGCTCGCGGTCGCGGTCGGCCGGCCCCTGCTCGTCGCCGCCGCCGTCTCCGGCCTGTCCGCCCTGATCGAGCTGGTCCAGGCGGGCGTTCCGGCGATCGGCCGCTCCTGCGACACGAACGACTGGTTCATGAACACCATCGGCGCAGTCCTCGCCGCGTTCCTCGCCGCCCTGATCCTCAGAGGGGAGAAGCGGCGCGGGCGTCGGCGAATGGTCCGCTGACACCGCCTGTCACGTCGCCCTGCTCTCGGCCGGGTGTCTCGGCGGCCGACATCAGCACGGGTCCGTCGATCCACGTCCCTGTGACGCGGACCTGCTCAGAGGACGGCCGACGCCACGGGTGCCGTCTCGGCGACGCCGAGGACGACCGGGCGCGACCGGGCGTCACCGGGTGGCGCGGTCGCGTCTGTCGACCGCCCCAGGAGCTGTCAAGTCTCTCCCCCGTCGGCCTCGGCGCTGCGCACGCTGGGGGCATGAAGCATCTCCTCTTCGCGAACAAGACGATGCTGGTCGGAGACGACGCGGCGGACGCTCTGATCGAGTACGGCGTCGCCCTCGCCGCGAGCAGCACGGCGGACCGCGTGGAGTACACCGGCATCGGCGGCGACGGCGGCACCGTGCAGTCGGTGTTCCTGCTCAACGCCGGCGCCGCTCTGGTCGCCGAGACCACTCCCTCCGATCTCCCGGAGCCGGACAACACGGCCGAGGTCGCCCGCATCCGCGAACGCACCAGGACGCTCACGGGAGTGTTCCCCGTGCAGCCGAGCGAGGACGACGTCACCTTCGACGTCGAGCTCGAGCACGGCTTCGGGCACTGACCGGCCCGCCCATGCCCTCCCTCCACGCCCCCTGGCCGACGCTCTGACCGGGGACACGGACGACGCCGAGGTCCGTCGCTGGGCGGCGTCCCGCGCCCCGCTCACGCCGGGGACGATCGCCGTGCTGCAGGCCGTCGGCTTCATCAGCGCAGCGCAGCGGGTCCCCGCCGACACGGCCCTCGCTCTCCTGCTGACGGCGGCGGAGCACGACCGGCGCGATCCGCCCGACGTGGCTCGCGATGTCCTCGCGCGCCGCCATCCCCTGGCCGATCCCGGTGACGATCGCGGCGCGTCGGTGACCCCGTGATCACCGCCCTTCCAGAGCCGTGGTCGGTCCGCCGCCGGAGGCGCTGTCTCCCGAGTCCGCGACGTGAAGCGCACCGCGCGCCGCCCGCCCCGCGCGCTGGATGCGCGCCCGCACCAGCCGCTGCAGCAGCGCGGGGTAGAGCTGAACGGCGATCGTCGACCCGAGCAGCCAGGCCGCGCCGCCCGTCGCACCCGTGACTGTCGCGGCGAGGGCGAGCGCGACTCCGACGGCCGTGCACGCGACGTGCACCGCCTCGGAGCGGCGGGTGTGCTGATCGAGAGCGGCCAGCCCCGCGCGCGTGCCGTCGAAGCCGCGCTCGCGGGTGACGAGGCGGTTCCACCCGACGACGTCGAGCAGCCGACCGAAGACGCCGACCCCGAGCGCTCGCAGCAGCGCCGGCTCGCGGCGACCCACGTCGAACCAGGACTGCTCGAGCGGACGCGTGCGCCCGCCGAAGGTCAGTGCCGCCCAGCTGGTGAGGACCATCTGCGCGACCGCGGCGAAGACCGGATGCGAGGGTCCGATCGCGGTCCAGCCGGCCGCGAGGAGGGCGGCCGCGAGGACGGTGGCGACGAGGATCCGGATCACGTCCGCTCCCTCCTGCTCGTGCTGCTGTGCTCGAGGCCAGTCCAGCAGATCCGCGGCATCCGTGCGCCGAGTCCTCCTCCGGACGCCCCGCGCCGGGCATCCACCGCCTACTCGGCAGCGCTTCCTTGACACCGCCGCCGGCCGGTCATCATCATGCAGTCACGACCGGCGGCGGCGCGCCACCGGCGTCCCGACAGGAACGGTGCACCGATGCCCACCATGCTCTTCGTCAACCTGGCCGTCGCCGATCTCGCCCGGGCGAGGGCCTTCTACGAGTCGCTCGGCTACTCGATCAACGAGGGCTTCAGCGACGAGAACGCCGTCAGCGTGGTGATCAGCGACACCATCACCGCGATGCTGCTCACGAGGGAGTTCTTCGCCGAGTTCACCAGCAAGCCGATCATCGACGCCACCACCTCGACCGAGGTGCAGCTCGCCCTCAGCGCCGACAGCAGGGAGGAGGTCGACACCCTCCACGGGAAGGCCCTCGCCGCGGGCGCGACTCCGGCCGGCGAGCAGGACCACGGGTTCATGTACTCGAAGAGCTTCGACGACCTCGACGGCCACCACTGGGACTTCGTCTGGATGGACCCGGCGGCCGCGGCGGGCGGTGCGCCGGAGCTGTCCGTCGAGGAGATCCGGGCGAACACGACGCACAGCTGAGTCACGACCCGCGGACTCCGAGCGGTCGACGTCCACGACCCGCGACGGCGCGCCCGCGCAGTCACACTCCGTCACGATCCGGCGCGCACTCCCCTCGGCCTGACAGGCTCCCGGCATCCGCCTTCAGGGCGTCTGGACAGGAGCAAACCGTGACGATCACTGCACCGGCGACCACCGCGACCACCGCTGCGGCGACCACAGCGACCACTGCGGCGAGCGCCGCGACCTCGACCCCGGCGCCCGAAGACCGTGCCTCCGCGGCGGCCGGCTTCACCACGCGCCAGGTGCACGCCGGTGCCGCGCCCGACGGCGCCCACGGAGCGCGCGTCACGCCCGTGCACCTCAGCGCCGGCTTCGTGTTCGACAGCTTCGAGCACGCCCGCGAGCGGTTCGCCGGCGAGGACGAGGGCTACCTCTACACCCGCAACGGGAACCCGACCACCGAGGAGGTCGAGCGTCGGCTCGCCGATCTCGAAGGCGGCGCCGAGGCGATCCTGGTGGCGAGCGGCCAGGCGGCGACCGCCTCCGCTCTCCTGGGGATGCTGCAGGCCGGCGACCGGGTGCTCTCGTCGCGCCGCTTGTACGAGGGCAACCGCGGACTGCTGGTGCAGAACTTCGGTCGGCTCGGGATCGGCGTGGACTTCGTCGACGACGCGTCGGACCTCGGCGAGTGGGAACGGCGGATCGGGCCCGACACCCGGGTCCTCTTCGGCGAGCCGATCCCGAACCCGAAGAACGATCTGCTGGACCTCCCGGCGCTGGCCGCGATCGCGCATCGGCACGGGCTGCCGTTCGTGGTCGACAACACGCTCGCGACCCCGTACCTCCTCCGCCCGATCGAGCACGGGGCCGACGTGGTCGTGCACTCGACCAGCAAGTTCCTCGCCGGGCACGGCTCCGCCCTCGGCGGCGTGATCGTCGACGCCGGCACGTTCGACTGGGCGGCGCGCCCCGCGCTCTTCCCGCACCTCAACCAGGAGGAGCGGTCGTTCGGCGGCCGCAGCTGGACCGAGCAGCACGGCCGGCGCGCCTTCGTCTCGTACACGCGGGACATCGTGGTCTCCCGCCTCGGACCGACGCCGTCACCGCTGAACTCCTTCCTGCTGCGGCAGGGCGTCGAGACGCTGTCGCTGCGGGTCGAGCGGCACTCCGCGAACGCCCTCGCCGTCGCCCGCTTCCTCGAGGGGCGGCCCGAGGTCGTGTCGGTCGACTACTCCGGCCTGGAGTCGAGCCCGTCGTTCGCCCTCGCGCAGCGGCTGCTCCCCCGCGGGCAGGGCTCCGTCTTCTCCTTCACCGTGGCCGGAGGCGAGGCGGGCGCGGCCGCCTTCATCGACGCCGTCGAGCTGTTCAGCCACATGACCCACCTCGGCGACGTGCGCTCGCTGGTGCTGCATCCCGCGTCGACCACCCACGCCGGACGCACCCCCGCCGAGCGCGCCGCCGCCGGGATCCACCCCGGGCTCCTCCGGCTGTCGATCGGGATCGAGGACGTCGACGACCTCCTCCGCGACCTCGAGCGCGGGCTCACCGCGGTGCGCGAACGCGCCCTCCCCGCGCTCGCGGAGGTGTGAGCGTGGCGCGCCGTCAGCACTTCGGCTGGTTCTTCTCCCGGGGCTTCGGACCGCAGGGATGGGGGCACCCCTACCGGGAGTGGAACCACGACTGGACGAAGCCCGGCCTCTACCAGCAGTCGGCCCGCGAGCTGGAGCAGGCCGGCTTCGAGCTGATCGTGATGGAGGACGCCGTCTCGCTCGGCTCCCCGGAGACGCTCGACCTGCGGGTGCGGGGAGCGTACGGCGGGCCGAAGCACGATCCGCTCCTCCTGGCGCCGTACCTGTTCGCAGCGACCGAGCGGATCGGGCTGGCACCGACGATCAACGCCGGCATCACGCCCCCGTACCTCGCCGCCCGGCAGGCGGCGACCCTTCAGCACCTCAGCTCCGACCGCTTCGGGATCAACCTGGTCACCGACGTCGGCAGCGCCCGCCACGTGGGGCTGGAGCCGCTGTCGCACGACGCGGCCTACGACCGGGCCGACGAGTGGATGGCGGTCGTCCGCCGGCTCTGGCACAGCTGGGGCGAGGGCGCGCTGGTCGCCGACCCCGGGTCGGGCCGCTACGCCGACGGCACCCGGATCGACGCGTTCCGGCACCGCGGGGAGCACTTCCGCGTGGACGGCCCCCTCAACGCCGTCCCCTTCGAGAACGGCGACCCGATCGTGGTCTCCCCCGGCGGCTCGCCCCGCGGGCTGGCCTTCGCCGGCACGCAGTCGGACGTGCAGCTCGCTCTCGCACCGCTGGAGGCCCGGGCGGTGCGCGACTACCGGACGCGCGTGCTCGCCGCGGCCGAGCAGCACGGGCGGACGGCGGATGACCTGCGCGTGCTCTTCGTCGTGAAGCCCGAGATCGTGTCGAGCCCGGAGGAGGCCGCGCGCGTCGTCGAGGCGTCGCGCCACCCCGACGAGGACGCGCTGCGGCGGATCGCGCTCGGCTGGTCGAGCGACCTGGAGACCGACCTCACCGGGCTGAACCTGGACCTCCCCGTCCCGCGGTCGGTGTTCGGCGAGCACGTCTCGCACGGCACCATCGCCGGCCTGTACGGCGGCACGGAGGACGCTCCGCTGCGGGAGCTGCTCACCAGGAAGGCGCGCAAGGGCCGCGTCGCCGAGCGCGCCGGCTTCGTCGGCACCGCGGAGGAGTTCGCCGACTTCGTCGAGGAGCTCGGCGACGACGGCGGCAGCGACGGGCTCCTCCTCTCCGGGGACCTGCACCCGGTCACCCTGCACCGGATGCTCGACGACCTCGTCCCCGTCCTGCGCCGCCGCGGGATCCTCCGCGACGAGCTCGCTCCCGGCGGGACCCGCGCCAACCTCTTCGGGACGTAGGGGGGGGTCCGCCCCGTCTCACTCCGGATCCTGCGACCGGCCGGGCACCGGGCGGAAGGATCCGTGCTCGATCTCGTGGGCGAGCTGCACCGCCTCGACACGCGAGGCCGCCCGGTCCACCGCCGGCGGCCCGGCCTCATCGGGGGTGCAGAGGGAGCGGAGGCGCTGAATGACGGCTCCTCGCCACTGTCGTGCGATGCCGCCCGCCTCGGTGCTCCGCCGTCCCACCTCGTCGAGTCCCCGCGAAGGCGCTCCGCCGTTCACACAGCGGCCCGCACGGCTTCGAGCGCCTCGAGGAGGAGGGGACGCGGCATGGCGAAGACGAGACGCACGTGGTCGGCGTAGCCGGCGCCGCACAGGCGTCCGGAGGTGAGCGTCACTCCCGCCTCGCGCTGCAGGTGCTGCGCGGGATCGGCGAGGCCGAGAGCACCCAGGTCGAACCAGGCGAGATACGTCGCCTCCGGGGTGCGGTGCCCGATCCGGGGCAGCTCGGAGGCGAGGAAGTCGGCGATGAGGCGCCGGTTGCCGTCGAGGTAGTCGACGACCTCGTCGAGCCACGCTCCGCCCTCCCGGTAGGCGGCCGTCGAGGCGATCACGCCGAGATTCGAAGCGCCGTGCTGCACCGCGAACCCGAAGCGCGAGTAGACGTCCTCGTCTGCGTCGTTCGTGGTGATCAGCTGCGCGGCCTTCAGGCCGGGGATGTTCCACGCCTTCGAGGCGCTCGTTCCGGTGACGGAATGCCGGGCGGCCTCCTCCGAGACCGAGGCGTAAGGGATGTGGGGGACGCCGTCGAACCGCAGCGGCGCGTGGATCTCGTCGGCGAAGACCCGCCCGCCGTGGCGCTCGACGACAGCGGCGAGACCTTCGAGCTCGGACCGCGGCAGGACCGAGCCCGTCGGGTTGTGCGGATTGCAGAGCACCAGGGTGCCCGCTCCCTGCGCGAAGGCCTCATCGATCCCGTCGAGGTCGTGCTCCCAGCGGCCGTCGACGATCGTTCCCGGGACCTCGATCACCTCGCGTCCGATGGCCGACAGGTAGGTGAGGAACGGCATGTAAGCGGGGGTAGGCACGATCACCGGTGAGCCGGGGCGGGAGAACTCGGTGACGGCCACTCCGAGCGCGGCCATGACATCCGAGACGGAGTGCACGCGGGCGGGGTCGACCGTCCACGCGTACTGCTCAGCGAGGTACTCCGCGGCGGCCTCGCCCAGCTCGCCCGCAGTCGAGGGGGACAGATAGCCCAGCACGTCGCCGGCCACGGCGTCGTGGAGTGCCCTCCGAACGGCCGGCGCCGTACCGAAGTCCATCTCGGCGACCCAGGCTCCGATGGTGCCGGGGCGGAGGCTCCACTTGCGGCTCGTCGGGCGGTCGAGTCGTTCGCGCGTGAGCGAGTCGAACAGGTGCATGGGAGTCCTCGGGGAAGCGGGCGGAGGGCGCCCCGCTGGTCGATCGGGGCGCCCGAGGCGGGGGCGGCTCAGCTGTTGTCGAGCGGGAGCCCGGGCGGGTTCACCAGGGCCTCGTCCACGGCCTCGTCCTGCAGGCCGTAGGCCGACAGCCAGTCCTGGTACTGACCGTTCCCGATGAGGTAGCCGAGGGCCTGGGCGATCGGCTCGGCGAGTCCGGAGTCCTTCTTCACAGTCGCCGCGATCAGCCCGTCGAGCGATTCGCCCGCTCCGGAGAACGTGCCGGCGTTGCGGGTCGGGTCGGCGCCGTCCTCCAAGATCCGGTTCTGGTAGACCGTCGTCGGGTTGGGCCCGAAGTAGGCGTCGATCCGGCCGGAGCCGAGAGCGAGAGTGACGGAGTTGGCATCGGGCAGTCGCGTGATCTCCAGGGACCTGCCCTCGGACTGCAGACGGGCCTGCCACTCGAGCAGGATCTTCTCCTGGTTGGTGCCGCTGCTGACCGCGACGGTGAGTCCGTCGAGGTTCTCGTAGTCGCCGTCGAACTCCCAGTCGTTCGAGGCGAGGACCTGGAACGCGAGGGTGTCGGCGCGGTAGGAGGCGAAGTCGTACTTCTCCTTGCGCTTCTCCGTGACGGTGATGTTCGAGAAGCCGACGTCGCTGCCTCCGGTGTCGATGCCCACGAAGAGGTTGTCCCAGGTGGAGTTCTCCACCTCGGGCTGCAGCCCGAGGACGGCGGCGACGAGGCGGCCGAGATCGGGCTCCGAGCCGGTGAGGGTCTCGGTGTCGGTCCCGGTGAACGCGAGCGGAGGGAAGCCTGCGGGGAGAGCGCCGACGCCGATCGTCAGGGTCCCGCGGTCGAGGATCTCCTGCGGCAGCGTGCCGCGGATCTCGTCGACGACCGGCACGTCGATGTCCGTCTCGGTCGCCGCTCCGTTGGAGAGGGCACCCACGGTGACGGTGGTGGTGCCGGAGGCGGCTCCCGGGGAGGCCGGGTCGGAGGCGGCGGCACCGGAGCAGGCCGCGAGGCCCGTCGTCAGCGCGGCGGCAGCGAGAAGCGCCCCGACTCTGGTCCAACGAGTGATGTGCGGTCTGGTCATGATTCGATTCCTGTGTCTGTCGTGCGGATGGAGAGGAGGAGGAGTGCGGGGGCTCAGCCGAGGACTCGGCCGAGGAAGTCGCGGGTCCGCGGATTCTGCGGGCGGTCGAGGACCTCGCTCGGGCTGCCCTGCTCGACGACGAGGCCGTCGTCGACGAACACCACCCGGTCGGCGACCTCGCGGGCGAAGCCGATCTCGTGGGTCACGACGATGAGGGTGCGGCCGCTCTCGGCCAGCGACCGGATGACCTGCAGCACCTCCCCGACGAGCTCGGGATCGAGAGCCGAGGTCGGCTCGTCGAAGAGGATCACCTCGGGGTCGAGCGCGAGCGCACGCGCGATGGCCACGCGCTGCTGCTGGCCGCCGGAGAGCTGCCTCGGATAGGCCGCCGCCTTGTCGGCGAGACGGACGTGCTCGAGCAGGGCGCGTGCCCGCTCGCGGGCCTCCGCGGGCGGCTGCCCCTGCGAGATCGGCGCCTCGGTGACGTTCTCGAGGATCGTCAGGTGCGGGAAGAGGTTGAAGCTCTGGAAGACGAAGCCGATCCTCGCCCTCTGGCGCAGGATCTCCTTCTCGCGCAGCTCCTTGAGCCGACCGCCGCGCAGCCGCACCCCGATCAGCTCGCCGTTCACGGAGACGAACCCCTCGTCGAGCTTCTCGAGATGGTTGATCGCCCGCAGCAGGGTCGACTTGCCCGAGCCGCTCGGACCGAGGATGACCGTGACGGTGCCCGCCTCGACGCGCAGGTCGACTCCCCGGAGCACGGTCCGGTCGCCGTAGGACTTGGTCGCGTTGTGGATCTCGATGGCGGCGGTCATCGCGCACTCCTCAGGCCGGCGAGCGAGCGCCGCACCCGCTGGAGGGGCGTGGGCGCGAGCTCCCGGTGCGCGCCACGGGCGTAGAAGCGCTCGATGTAGAACTGCACGACCGAGATCGCCGAGGTCAGCACCAGGTACCAGATCGTCGCGACGACGAGCAGGGGGATGATGTCCGTCGGGTACGTGCTGCCGAGGTTCTGAGCGACCCCGAACAGGTCGAGCAGCGAGACGTAGAACAGCAGCGAGCTCGCCTTCAGCAGGCCGATGATCTGGTTCACGTAGGCGGGCACGATCGAGCGGAGCGCCTGCGGGAGGACGATGCGGGTGAACTGGCGGCGCTGCGGGATCCCGAGCGCCTTCGCCGCTTCGTGCTGCCCCTGATCGACCGCGAGCACCCCGGAACGGACGACCTCGGCGCTGTAGGCGATCTCGGACAGGCTCAGGCCGATCACGCCGAGGGCGAGCGGAGGCAGCAGCGACACCGTCGGCACCGACCACTGCGGACCGAAAGGGATGCCGATGCCGACGGTCGGATACAGGTTGCCGAGATTGAACAGGAAGATGAGGACGAGGATCAGCGGCACCGAGCGGAACAGCCAGATGTAGACCCAGCTGAGCGTCGACAGCACCGGATTGCCCGAGAGCCGGGCTACGGCGACGACGATGCCTCCGACGAAGCTGATCACGGCGCTGATGGCGGTGGCGAGGAGCGTCAGCTGCAGCCCCTTCAGGATCGCCGGACTGAAGAGCCAGGTCCCGACCTTCGGCCACTCCCACGACGGGTTCGTGAAGAGGGTCTGTCCGGCGTTCAGCAGGAGCACGAGGACCAGTGCGGCGACCACCCAGCGCACCGGGTGGCGCAGCGGCAGCACCGGCCGCTCGCCGAGTCGGGCGAGGTCGATGCCTCCGGGAAGGGGGCCGGACGTGTCCCGCGGTCGAGGCGGCGCGATCGTGCCGCTCATGAGGCACGCCCCGTGACGCGACCGCGCAGGCGTGCTCCGCCGTCGGGCAGGGACGCGGTGAGCTGCGCGAAGGAGTCGTCGTGCGCGGTCCGGATCCTCGCGACGTCGAGCGGCCGATCGGTGAGCGTCCGCGCATAGCCGTGCAGGACGACCACCTCCGGAGGCTGGGTCACGTCGTAGAGCGGTGTGTAGCCCGCGGTGAGGTAGAGCCGCTGCGCCTCCGGCTGGAGCGGCCCGGTCGTGAGGTAGACGGTCGAGTAGCCGAGCCGGCGGGCCTCCGCCTCGAGCTCTGCGACCACGCGCAGGGCGAGTCCCTGCCGACGGTGCGCCGAGGATGTCCAGATGCGCTTGAGCTCGGCGGTCGTGTCGTCGAATCTCTTCAGCGCGCCTCCGGCGATCGCGGTGCCGTCGCGCAGAAGCAGGACGAAGGATCCCTCCGGCGGGGCGAACACCTCGCTCGGGTAGCGCGCGAGCTCGGCCGATGCCGGCTCGCCCCAGGCGGTGCCGTAGCGGGTGTCGTACTCGCGCTCGAGCTCGTCGAGCAGGGGCCGGGCCCGCGGGTCATCGGCCCGCACATGGACGAACTCGTCGGCCGCGACGGTGTCAGACGAGGACACGAGCGGCCTCCTCGGCGGCCTGGGCGGCCGCGGCGTCGCGTCGAGCGACCTCCTCGCGCACCAGCGGTATCACATGGCGACCGAAGTCGAGGGTGTCGTCGACGTAGTCGTAGCCGCGCGCCGAGATGATGTCGACCCCGAGATCGACGTAGTCGAGCAGCGCGGCGGCCACCGTCTCCGGTGTCCCGACGAGGGCGTTCGAGTTGCCGCGCGCTCCCGCGGCGACTCCCGCCCTGGTCCAGAGCGCGCGATCGAAACGGTCGCCTGCGGCGGCGATCGCGAGGAGGCGCTGCGAGCCGGTGTTCTCCGGCGCGGCGAGGCCTCCGGGGGCGGTCTCGCGGGTGCGCGCCTCGATGCGGCGGAGGATCCCCTCCGCCTTCTCCCAGGCCTGCTCCTCGGTGGCCCCGAGGATGGGTCGGAAGGCGACCTGGATGCGCGGCGCGACGTCGCGGCCGGCCGCCGCCGCCGCCGCCCGGATGCTGCGGATCTGCTCGGCGGTGTCCCGCAGCGGCTCGCCCCAGAGCGCGTAGACGTCGCTCTCGGCGGCACCGACGGACAGAGCGGCGGGAGAGGAGCCTCCGAACGAGATCTGCGGCCGAGGCTGCTGCACCGGCCAGACGTCGCTGACGAACCGGGAGAAGCGGTAGTGCTCCCCGACGTGATCGAACGGCTCACGGGTCGTCCAGACCTGCTTGACGATCCTGATGTACTCGGCGGTGCGCGCGTAGCGCTCGTCCTTGCTCAGGTAGTCGCCCTCCGCGGCCTGGTCCGCGTCCGACCCGCCCGTGATCACGTGGACACTCAGGCGGCCTCCACTCAGCTGATCGAGGGTCGCGAAGGCTTTCGCCGCGACCGTGGGGTAGGAGACGTTGGGCCGGTGCGCCAGCAGCAGCTGGATGCGCTCGAGCCGCGACGCGATGAAAGCGGCGGCGACGGCGGGGTCGGGGGCTCCGGAGTGGTAGGCGAACAGGATGCGGTCCCACCCGCTGTCCTCATGAGCCGCGGCCAGACGCACCGTGTACTCCGGGTCGAAGCTCGCGCCGCTGCGTGCTCGTGTCTCGCTGCCGTCGTTGAGCGCGGCGATGCCGAGGAATTCGATGGGCACTCGAGGCTCCTGCCTGTCGGGGCGCACCGTTCTGCACGCCGTGGGGGCCGACGCTAGGGTCCGCGGCCACCCGGCTCCAACCCGCCGCTACACACTTCTTCACATCGTCACGAGTCGTCACAGAGCGGCGTCCTCACGGGGGAAGAGTCATCGTGGACGCATGTCAGCGCCATCGGACGGGACCCGCTCCCTCGTGATCGTCGGGGGAGGTCCCCGCGCGGTCGGGGTCCTCGAGCGCCTCGCCGCGAACGCCGCCGAGGACGCCCTCGGGCCGGCCGCGCTCGTCGTCCACGTCGTCGACCCGTACCCCGTCGGCCCCGGCCGGATCTGGCGCTACGAGCAGTCGCCGCTGCTGAAGCTCAACTCGCTCGCAGCCGACGTGACGATGTTCACCGACGCGAGCGCGACGATCGAGGGGCCGGTGCGCCCCGGACCCTCGCTGATCGAGTGGGCGGAGGCGGTGCGGGCCGGCCGGATCGCGCTCGCAGAGGGCGACGAAGCCGTGCGCCGCGAGCTCGACGGGCTCCGCGCCGACAGCTTCCCCACCCGCCGGCTGCAGAGCCTCTATCTGCGCTGGTTCCACCGGGAGGCGCTCGCCGCTCTCCGCCCTGACGTCGAGGTCCGCGAGCACGCGGCGCGTGTCGTCGAGGTGCTCGGCCGCGACGACGGTGCGCAGCGGGTCGTCCTCGACTCCGGCGACGTGATCGAGGCGGACCTGGTCCTGTTCTCGCTCGGGCACAGCGGCGCTCTGCCGACGGTCGACGAGACCCGGCTGGCCGGGTTCGCCGAGCGCCACGGCCTCGCCTACCTGCCGCCGTCGTTCACGGCCGACGCCGACCTCGGATCCCTCCGCGCCGGACGCGACGTGATCGTGCGCGGCTTCGGCCTCGTCGCGGTCGATCTCCTGGTGCTGCTCACCGAGGGCCGGGGCGGCCGCTTCGAACGGGACGACGCCGGCGGACTGCGCTACCACCCGTCGGGACGTGAGCCGCGCATCCTGATCGGCAGCCGCCGCGGGGTCCCCTACCACTCGAAGATCGGCTCGACGCTCCAGGGAGCCGCGCCCGAGCCCCGCTGGTTCTCGGCGTCCGTCGTGGAGGAGCTGCGCTCGCGACACCGCCCGCTCGACTTCAGCGAGGACGTCTGGCCCCTGATCGCCCAGGAGATGCTCTGGGGCTACTACCGTGAGCTCTTCACCGGGCACCCCGACCGGGTGAGCACCGACTGGACGCACTTCTCGGAGGTGTTCTCGCGGCTCGACCCGCGCGCCTCGGTCCTCGCCGGCTCCCGCGGCCCGCGACCCGAAGCGGGACAGGGGTACGCTCTCCCCGCACTCGGGGCCGACGCCGAGCGGGTCCTCGGAGATGCGCGGACCCTGACCGCGCTCGTCGCGGACACTGTGCCGGACAGCCTCGACAGGCTGCTCCTCCCCGATCTCGACCGCCCGTTCGCCGATGTGCGGTTCGCCGACGGCTCGGCGCTGCAGGAGGCGGTGCGCGCCTACATCCGGGACGACCTGGCTCTGCGCAGCCGGCAGGAGCACAGCGCCACGATGGCGCTCTTCCTCGCGCTTCTGCGCAGCCACTTCCTCGTCGCCGATCTCACCGCGTCCGCGAGGTGGACACCCCGCTCGCGGATCGAGGATCTGCACGGATGGTGGCTCGGCTGGTTCAGCTTCCTCGCGAGCGGGCCGCCCGCGCACCGTCTCGAGGAGCTGCTCGCACTCTCGGACGCGGGCGTCGTCGACTTCCTCGGCCCGGGCATCCGTGTGGAGACCTCCGAAGAGGAGGGCCGCTTCGTCGCGAGCGGCGGGGCGACCGATCAGGTCGTCCTCGCTGACGCTCTCGTCGACGCGCGCCTCCCCCGGACGTCCGTTGCGAGGAGTGACGACGCGCTGATGCGAGCGCTCGTCGCGTCGGGGTCGGCGGTCGAGGACCTCGTCGACGTCGGCGACACTCTCCTGTCGACCGGGAGGCTGCGCGTGCACCAGGACGACACCCTGCTGCGCTCGACGGCGGGAGGCCGCGTCGGCCGCCGGTACGCGATCGGCCCGTACACCGACTCGCCGTTCGTCGGCGCCTTCTCCCGGCCGGGCACGAACGCGGTGTCGTTCCGCGAGAACGACAAGGTCGCGCGCGCGCTGCTGCGCCGCCTCCGCGCACTCGACGACGAGGAGCTCGTCCGAGCCGGCACCCTGATCCGAGGAGCACGATGACCGCCGCCCCACCCCTCAGCCTCGCCGTCGCCCTCGAGGGCGCCGGCTGGCACCCCGCGTCCTGGCGCGAGCCTGGCGCCCGTCCCGACGCGCTCTTCACCGGCGCGTACTGGGCGGACATCGTGCAGCGGGCGGAGCGCGGCGGGATCGACTTCGTGACGATCGAGGACTCCTTCGCCCTGCAATCGGCGGACCCCTTCCTGGCCGACGACCGCACCGACGAGGTCCGCGGCCGGCTCGACGCGCTGCTGATCGCCTCCTACGTCGCCCCCCTCACGAGCCGCATCGGTCTCGTGCCCACGGTCACCGTGACGCACACGGAGCCCTTCCACGTGTCGAAGGCCGTCGCGACGCTCGACCACCTGAGCCGGGGGCGGGGCGGTTGGCAGGTCAGGGTGTCGTCACGCGTCGACGAAGCCTCGCACGTCGGACGACGAATCGCGGCGATCGTGCCGCCGGAGCCGGGCACGCCCCTTCTCGAGGACCCCGCGATCCGCGCCGTCGTCGACGAGCTCTTCGAGGAGGCGGCCGACGCCGTCGAGGTCGCACGGAGACTCTGGGACAGCTGGGAGGACGACGCCGAGATCCGCGACGTCGCCACCGATCGCTTCCTCGACGCCGACAAGGTGCACCGCGTCGACTTCGCAGGACGCTGGTTCTCGGTGCGCGGCCCCGCGATCACTCCCCGGCCGCCGCAGGGGCAGCCCGTCGTCGCCGCGCTCGCACACGCCGACATCCCGTACCGTTTCGCCGCGCGCTCGGCCGACGTCGTGTTCGCGACGCCTCAGAACGCAGCGGACGCCGAGAGGATCCTCCAGGAGATCGCCGAGGCGGAGCGCGGGGCGGGGCGCACGGGCGAGCGCCTGCGGGTCCTCGCCGACCTCGTCGTCGTCCTCGACACCCCGGCGGAGTCCGCCGCGGCCAGACTCTCGCGCCTCGACGCTCTCGGCCGACCGCTCACCGGCGACGCCGCCGTCGCCGCCGGGTCGGCCGCGTCCGTCGCCGACCGCATCGCCGAGCTCTCACGGCTCGGCTACGACGGCGTCCGCCTCCGACCCGCGGTTCTCGCCACCGATCTGCCGCTGATCGCCGACGACCTCGTGCCCGAGCTGCGCCGACGCGGTCTGCTCGTCGGGACGGAGGAGGGCCGCACCCTCCGCTCAGCCCTGGGCCTGCCCACGTCGATCCCGAACCGCTACGCCTCCGAGGAGCAGTCATGACGCGGCGACCGAAGCAGATCGTCCTCGCCGCCTACGTGGGCGGGGTGAACGAGCACACCCTGTGGGAGCACCCCGACGCCGGCAGCCAGGTCGACTTCTCGACGTTCCGCCGCGTCGCAGAGACCGCGGAGCGCGGGCGGTTCGACTACTTCTTCCTCGCCGAGGGTCTGGCACTGCGGGAGCGCGCGGGGCGCCCGTTCGACCATGACATCGCCGGACGACCGGACACTCTGCCGCTCCTCGCCGCGCTGGCCGCGGTCACGGAGCACATCGGCCTGGTCGGCACGCTCAACGCGACGTTCAACGAGCCCTTCGAGCTCGCCCGTCAGATCGCGACCCTCGACCACCTCTCAGGCGGACGAGCGGGGTGGAACGTGGTCACGTCCTTCGACGCCTTCACGGGCGCGAACTTCCGCCGCGGCGGCTTCCTCGACCGCGCCGACCGCTACGCCCGTGCCGAGGAGGCCGTCCGCGCGGTGACGACGCTCTGGGACACCTGGACCTCCGACGCCGTGCGAGCCGATGCCCCCTCCGGCGAGTTCCTCGCCGACTCGTCGACGGGGTCGTTCGCCGTCTCGAGCAGCCAGTTCGACGTCTCCGGCCGTTTCACCGTGCCGCGCAGCCCGCAGGGCCGCCCGGTGATCGTGCAGGCGGGCGTCTCTCCGCAGGGTCGCGACTTCGCGGCGTCGAGCGCCGACGTGATCTTCTCCCCCTACCACCGGGGACCTGAGGCGCACGAGTTCGCGCGCGACATCGCGGCCCGGGTCGCGGCGGCGGGTCGCCCGGCCGGCTCCGTGCGGATCCTCCCGTCAGCCGCCGTCGTCCTCGGCGGCACCGCTGCGGAGGCGGAGGAGAGAGCGCGGTGGATCCGCGATCAGCAACTCACACCGCGCACGATCCAGGTGCTCTTCGAGCAGGTCTGGAACCGGGACCTGTCGGGCTTCGACGTCGACGGGCCGGTACCCGATCTCGAGCCCGACCTCGAGGCGCCGCCGCTGATCGAGGGCCGCGCACTGATCCACGGTGATCGCGCGGGGACCGTGCGCGCCTGGCGTGCGCTCGCTCAGGAGCGCGACCTCACCCTCCGCGGTCTCGCCGAGACCGTCTTCGACCGCACGGAGTACGTGGGCACGGCTGAGCAGGTCGCCGACCGTCTCGACGAGTTCGTGCAGAGCGGAGGCGGCGACGGGGTCGTCCTCGGATCGCACCTGCACCCGGGTGGTCTGGACGAGTTCGTCGACCGCGTCGTGCCGCTGCTGCAGGAGCGCGGTTCGCTGCGCACCGAGTACGAGGGCACGACCCTGCGGGAGAACCTCGGCTTGGAGATCCCCGCCCGGCCGTGACCTCATCCCCTCCGCCCCCTCTCCGACCTCCGAAGGAAGACCATGACCGACGCCTACTACGACCGCGCAGCCGACCGCCGCTACACCGCCGCCTACAAGAAGGAGACCCCCGACGTCCTTGCGGCGTTCACCGCCTTCGACACCGCCGTCTTCGCTCCGCAGGGTCGCGAGATCCCGCTCAAGTACCGCGAGCTCATCGCCTACGCCGTGGGCATCAGCAAGCAGTGCGTCTACTGCATCGACGGCCACGGCCAGAACGCCGTGCGCGCCGGTGCGACCGAGACCGAGCTCGCCGAATCAGCCTGGGTCGCGGCCGCCATCGGAGCCGGAGCCGCCTTCGCGCACGGCCGACTCGGCTTCAAGCTGACCGAGGACCACCCGCACTGATCGTGCCCCCGCCCCAGTCCCTCCTACCGATCGGCCGATCATGACGAACGAACCCGCCTTCAGCATCACCCTCACCCCCTTCGACGTGGACTACTCGCCGGCCCAGAGCTCCCGGATCACCACCAACTTCGCGAATCTGGCCCGCGGCGAGCGCCGCAGGGAGAACCTCCGGACCGCGCTGCGGATGATCGACGACCGGTTGAACGATCTCGTGCCGGGCGACGATCCGAGCCGCGGCCGCTACACGGTCGGGCTCGACATCGTCTCCGTCGGGCTGCGGCTCACCACGGACGGCGAGGACCGGGAGTTCCCGCTGCTGGAGGTCCTGCGCACCCGGATCCTCGACCGCCGCACCGGCCGATGTCAGCCGGGGACACTGGGGAACAACTTCTCCTCCTACCTCCGCGACCACGACTTCAGCGTGCGGCTGCCGGCGGTCAACGCCGCGCAGGCCGGCTTCACCGTCCCCGACGACTTCGGCGTCCTGCACGGCGCGCTCTTCCAGCACTTCCGGGACTCCGCGCAGTACGCGGAGCTCTCGTCGACGCCGCCCGTCATCTGCATCAGCGTCTCGACGAGCAGGACGTACCGGCGCACCGGGACCCTCCATCCGATCCTCGGCGTCGAGTACCGGCAGGACGAGCTCTCGCTGACCGACCGGTACTTCGCGGAGATGGGCCTCGGGGTCCGCTTCTTCATGCCGCCCGGCAGCATGGCGCCGCTCGCGTTCTACTGCGGCGGCGACCTGCTGGAGGACTACTCGGACCTCCAGCTCATCGCCACCATCAGCACGATGGAGACGTTCCAGAGGATCTACCGGCCCGAGATCTACGGCGCGCGCTCGGCCGCCGCCGACGTCTACCGGCCGGACCTGGAGCAGCAGGACTACGTGCGGCCCGCGGTCTCCTACGACCGCGAGGAGCGCGGCCGGCTCGCGGTCGAGCAGGGGCGGTTCGCGGAGGAGCATCTCATGAAGCCGCACGGGGAGCGGCTGCGGCAGTGGGCCGCCGAGTACGCGGAAGCGGTCCGATGAGCGCGCGCGGAGCCTCGGCGGCCCTCCCTCTCCTGCCCACCTCGATCGCCGGCAGCCTGCCGAAGCCGTCGTGGCTCGCGCAGCCGGAGACCCTGTGGTCCCCGTGGCGGCTGACCGGCGACGCCCTGGCCGAGGGCAAGCAGGACGCCCTGCGCGCCGCTGTCCACGAGCAGCACCACCGGGGCCTGGACATCGTCAGTGACGGGGAGCAGACCCGGCAGCACTTCGTCACGACGTTCATCGAGCACCTCACGGGCGTCGACTTCGAGCGGCGCGAGACGGTGCGCATCCGCGACCGGTACGACGCGAGCGTGCCGACCGTCGTCGGCGCCGTAGGGCTCGAGAGGCCCGTGTTCGCCGACGACGCCCGGTTCCTGCGCGAGCAGACCGATCAGCCGATCAAGTGGGCGCTGCCCGGCCCGATGACGATGATCGACACCCTCTCCGACCGGCACTACGGGAGCCGCGAGAAGCTGGCGTGGGAGTTCGCGACCATCCTCAACGAGGAGGCGCGAGCCCTCCAGGACGCCGGAGTCGACATCGTCCAGTTCGACGAGCCCGCCTTCACCGTCTTCTTCGACGAGGTGCACGACTGGGGTGTGGCCGCGCTGGAGAGGGCGGCGGAGGGACTCCGCATCGAGACCGCGGTGCACATCTGCTACGGCTACGGGATCAAGGCGAACACCGACTGGAAGGCGACCCTCGGGTCGGAGTGGCGGCAGTACGAGGAGTCGTTGCCGCTCCTCCAGCAGTCCTCGCTCGACATCGTCTCGCTGGAGAGCCACCACTCCCACGTGCCGATGGAGCTGATCGAGCTCGTCCGCGGCAAGAAGGTCATGCTCGGAGCGATCGACGTGGCGAGCGGGACCGTCGAGACGCCCGAGGAGGTCGCCGACACCCTGCGCCGCGCCCTCCGGTTCGTCGACGCGGACCTGCTCCTCCCCAGCACGAACTGCGGCATGGCACCGCTGCCCCGCGACCTCGCCTGGGGGAAGCTCAGCGCGCTGAGCGCGGGAGCGGCGATCGTCCGCGAGGAGCTCGCGCCCTGACGGGCCTCCGGGGAGACGTGTCGCGGCCGGCCCGTCTCCCCGGAGGTCCCGCCCGCCTCACCCCTCCGCTCGCGCCTCCTGCGCCGCGATGTCCTTCATCGCCAGGTCCGCCCGGCGGAACTGGTCCGTCTCCGGAAGCGCGAGGTGCAGTCCGGCGACGGTAGTGAGCGAGACCGTCACCTCGGCCACGGTCACGTCGAGGACGTGCCCGCCCTTCTCGCGGGCGTCGTCGACGTAGTGCAGGTGGTACCCGGGGACCGACACGGCCTGCTCGAACTGCGGAGTGCGGAAGCCCGCGATCGTGCCGCGGGTGTCGGCGATGCCGGTGACGCTCTGGTGGGCGGTCGCCTCGATCAGGGGCGGGTACGGCTCGGTCTGCGCGCCCACGGTCCGGGTTCGGACCTCGGTGAACCGGCCGTCGATCCGCAGGGCGACGGGGATGTTCCCGCCGTCGACCGCGTCGTCGATCAGCCGGGTGAGGCCGGCGAGACCGGTCGGCTCCTCCACCGTGAACGTCGTGGTCGCGTGGAAGGGCAGCACGGCGGCGAAGGGCGTCCGGTCGTCGCCGTCCGCGACCTGGACGGAGCCGTCGCTGCGCAGGTGGTAGCAGACGCCGTCGACGATCACCATCTCGCCGTCCAGGTGGTTGAAGGTGCCCAGCCCGAGGTCGCCGTGGGTGAGCAGCTCGCGGATCGTCAGGTCCCCGTCGTAGACCCCGGCCAGCAGCGCGGCCATGGTCGAGCTCTGGTAGATCGCGTAGTCGTCGGTCGAGTCGACCGTGTGCGTGCTCATTCGAAGGCGTCCTCGACCAGGTGGGCGGCGATGTCGACGTTGCGGCTGTAGTCCACCGCGACGTCGATGATCGAGACGCCCGGCTCGGCGAGAGAGGCGCGGAACGCCTCCTCGAACTCGGCGAGGCCGCTCACCCGCCTGCCCGTGGCGCCGAACGCCGCCGCGAACTTCTCGATGTCGTAGTCGCCGAGCTGGACCCCGGATTTGCGGCCGTACTTCAGCAGCTGCTGGAAGCCGACCATGTCGTAGGTGTCGTCCCGCATGATCACGTGCGTGAACGAGAGGCCGAGCCGCGTCGCCGTCTCGATCTCCGTCGCGGAGAACAGGAAACCTCCGTCGCCCGAGACGGAGACCACCGGGGTCCCGGGGCGCAGGAGGCTCGCCGCCATGCCCCACGGGAAGGAGACGCCGAGGGTCTGCTGCCCGTTCGAGAAGAGCAGGTGCTTGGGCTCGTACACGCGGAAGTGCCGGGCCATGAAGATGTAGTTCGAGCCGATGTCGCAGGCCACGGTGGCGTCGTCCGAGAGCAGGTCGCGCATCAGGAGCACGAGGCGGGCGGGATCGACGGTCCCGGGAGCCGCCTCGGCCGTCCGCGCCGCGTCGTCGATCCGCTCCAGCTCGCTCCGGTGCCGGGCGACCCGGTCGGCCGCGTCCTCGTCGAGCTGCAGGCCGGAGACGAGGGGCGTGAGGGCCGCGACCGTCTGCGCGAGATCGCCCTTCAGCTCCAGCGCCGGCAGGTAGTGGTTGTCCAGCGGGGCGTCGACGGAGTCGATGTGGACGATCCGGCGGTCGACGTCGCTGTTCCAGATCACCGGGTCGTACTCGACGGCGTCGTAGCCGATCGCGACGACGAGATCGGACTCGGCGAGGGCGAGGTCGGCGGGCTGGTTCTTGAAGAGGCCGACGCGGCCCAGGTAGTGGTCCTCGAGCTCGCGGGAGACGAGGCCGGCCGCCTGGAACGTCTCGATCACCGGCAGCTCCGTCTCGCTGATCAGGGCCCGCAGGGCCGCGACGGTCTCCGGCTCCGACGCGCGGAGGCCCACGAGGAGGACGGGCCGCTCCGCGGTGTTGATCAGGTCGGCGGCGTGGGTGAGGTCCTCGGCGCGCGCCGGACCGCTCGTCGGCCCCGTGGCCGCCCGGGTGGTGACCTGCGAGGTCGGCGCGGCCATCACGCTGGCCGAGAGGACGACCGCCGCGGCGCCTCGGGGCTCGGTGACGGCGGCGCGGAAGGCGTTGCTGACCGCCTCCGAGACGTCGTCCGGATCCGTCGACTCGACCGTGTACTTCGTCACGGTGGAGAGGAAGGCGGCCGCATCCATCGACTGGTGCGTGCGCTTGAGGCGGTCGGAGAGCTGCACGGCCCCGGCGAGCGCGACGACCGGGTCCTGCTCCGTGTTGGCCGTGAGCAGGCCGGTGGCGAGGTTGGTCGTGCCGGGGCCGGAGGTCACGAGGACGACACCCGGGCTGCCCGTGAGCCGTCCCACCGCGGCGGCCATGAAGGCGGCGTTCTGCTCGTGCCGGCAGACGATCAGCTCCGGCCCCTCGTCGGCGAGGACGTCGAAGACCGCATCGATCTTCGCTCCCGGGATCCCGAAGACGTACTTCACGCCGTTGGCGGTCAGGGTCTCGATCACCCGCCGTGCACTGCGCGTCTCGACGTTCGGCTGCTCCATGGTCCGCTCCGCTCTCTCCTCGGTTGTACCGACGAGCGTAGGAACGGGGGCACCCGGAGCGACCCGGTCAGATGACTCGTTCCCACCGGTGCATCTCCGGCGGCGTACCGATCGCAGTGACGGTGCGCTCGGGCGGGACACGCTCGGCTCCCCCGCCGACGGTCTGCTCGGAGAGTCGTCCGACGCTCGCCGCGACGTCCCCGGTCGTGATGGACTTGCCCGCATGATGATCTCTCCGCGCGAGTCCGCGCACGACACGAAGGCAGGCGTCTGATGGCCGAGGAGCGCGCGATCCTCGCGGGCGGATGCTTCTGGGGGCTCCAGGAGCTCATCCGCGACATGCCGGGCGTCTTCAGCACCCGCGCCGGGTACGCCGGCGGCAGCACGCCGAACGCGACCTACCGCCACCACGGCGACCACGCGGAGGCGGTCGAGATCGAGTTCGATCCCGAGCAGCTCTCCTACCGCGACCTGCTCGAGTTCTTCTTCCAGGTGCACGACCCGACGACGAAGAACCGTCAGGGCAACGACATCGGCACGGCCTACCGCTCCGTGATCCTCTTCCTCTCGCCTGAGCAGGAGAGGGTCGCGCGTCAGACGATCACCGAGATCGACGCGTCGGGCCGCTGGCCCGGACCGGTCGTCACCGAGGTCGAGCCCGCCGGCGAGTTCTGGGACGCCGAGGAGGAGCACCAGGACTACCTGCGCAAGCACCCCGGCGGCTACACCTGCCACTGGGTCCGGCCGAAGTGGGCGCTCGACGCCTGATTCCGGTCACGCGGGACGCGGGGCCCCGGGCTCCGCCCCCGCGGGCACGGCTCGCGCGCCGTGCGCGAAGAGCAGCACGACGGCGAGCGCCGAGAGCACGAGGGCCGGCGTCGGAGCCCAGGCCGGGGCGAGCGTCACGGTCGCCGCTCCGACGACGGCCCCGACCGCGAGGCTCGCGACGATGAGCGCCTGGAGGGTCCTCGACCCGGACGAGCGCTCGGCGAGCTCCTGCATCAGGCTCGTGAGCGTGCCCGTGACGAACGTGGTCGTCAGGCCTGCGGCGCCGGAGATCCGCTTCGCGAGCACGGTCTGCAGCCCCAGCGCCGCCGCGCTGGTCGCGATGAACGCGCAGTCCACGAGCAGCGACGTGCCGCCCTGCACCGTCGGCCAGGCGACCGCGACGGCGAGCTGCAGGACGACCCCCACGAGCGCGATCGCGCGGAGCGGACGTCTCCCGTCGCCGGTCGACGGCGTGCGCGCCCGGGTCGTGCGGAACCCGGCGTAGACCGCTCCGGCGAAGAAGACGATCGCTGTGACCGCTCCGGCCGCGGTCGTCAGCCAGGCGGAGCGGGGGTACAGCCCCAGCAGCACCAGGTTGCCCGTCATGTTCGCGGTGAAGATGCCGCCGAGCAGGAGGAACGCGAACGCGTCGGTCGCGCCCGAGGCGATGGCCAGCAGCACCAGGGCGAGCCTGAGGCGCGCGGGGCCGGTCACCGCCGTCACGCGCGGCCCTCACCCATGGAGCTGCCGCCAGGTGACGATCTGCTCTCCGCGGAGCTCGTAGCTCCCGAAGCAGCGGAGCCAGTGGCCCTCCCCCGTGTCCGAGCGGAGGTGCAGGGCGTGCTCGGTGAGGACGACGCTGCCGGCGACGGCGATCGTGACGAGGGCGATCCGGATCTCGGTGAACGCCCGGTGGACCTCGTCGCACATCTCGAGGACCCGCGCCCGCCCCGCGATCTCCTGCGAGCTCGACGCGCTGTAGACGACCTCCGGATGCAGGAACGGGACGAGCTGGCGGCTGTCGCGAGCGCTCCACACCTCGAGGAAGTCGCGCACGACCAGCTCGTTCTCGATCATCGCGACGCCCCGCACCGATGCGTCCTGCCAGCTCTCGGCCATGGGTCCTCCCGCCGTCCCCGCACCGACACTCGTCGATGGCGACGAGCCTGCCCGAGAGCGCCCCGGGCGCCTACGCGTCGGATGACCCGATCTCCCCGCCGGCGGGCTCACCGCGCGTGGGCCGTCGCCAGCTCGCCCCAGTGCGTCGTCGCCCGGAGCGAGAGGGCGTCGCGCTTCATCGTCCACACCGGCCCCGTGCGGATGCCCGCCAGCCCGAGGCCGACCGCGGACCGGCCGTGGCGCTTCGTCACGGCGTCGATGGTGGCGCCGAGGCCCTTCGTGTCGAAGGCGGTGTGGAAGATCTCGAGCAGCGCGTGGGAGTGCCGCGGCGACAGGTTCGTGAGGATGACGCCGGCCCGCACGTAGCGCGCGCCCTCCCGCAGCCGCGGGCGCAGGGTGCCGATCGCGGCCCTCACCATCGCCACCGGGTCGTCCGTGGGGACGGGGAAGCCGGCCAGGCCGCCGGCGGACTCGTACGGCGCGTCCGCGAACGGCGACGTCGACGCGAACACGCTCATCGTCCTGGTGACCGACTCCTGAGCGCGGAGGCGGTGGGCGGCGCGCTGCGCGTAGACGGAGAGCACCTGCTCCATGTCGGAGATCGTCGTCACGGGAGTGGCGAACGACCGGGAGAAGATCAGCTGGTCGCGGACGGTGCGGGCGGCCTCGAGGGGGATGCAGTCGACGCCGCGCAGCTCGTAGACGGAGCGCTGCAGGACGACCGAGAACTTCTTGCGGATAAGCACGGGGTCCGCGTCGCGGAGGTCGCGGACGGTGTGGATGGACAGCTCCGCGAGGCGCTTCCCTGTGCGGCCGGCGACTCCCCACAGCTCGGTGACGTGCTGCGAGGCCATGAGCGCGTCGAGCTGCTCGGGCGTGTACCAGTCGGTGTCGCAGACGCCCCCCAGGCGCGGGTGCTTCTTCGCTCCGCCCTTGTTGACGAACTTCGCGAGAGTCTTGCTCGGCCCGAATCCGACGCAGACGGGCAGGCCGACGTTCTTCGCGACGGCCGCCCGCATCGCCCGGCCGATCTTCGCCCGCTCCGCCACGTCGCCGTCGACGCCGAGGAAGGACTCGTCGATCGAGTACACCTCCTGCCAGGCGGAGTAGCGGCCCAGCAGCTCCATCACGCGCGCGGACAGCTCGCCGTACAGCTCGTAGTTGCTCGATCGGGCGATCACCTCCGGGAGGCGACCGGAGCGGATGAGCGGCTCGATCTGGAACCAGGGCGTGCCGTTCTCGATCCCGAGCCTCTTCACCTCGTCGGAGCGGGCGACCACGCAGCCGTCGTTGTTCGAGAGGACGACGACCGGCCGGCCCGCGAGCCTCGGATCGAACAGCCGCTCGCAGGAGACGTAGAACGAGTTCACGTCGACCAGGGCGATGCGCCGCTCAGAGCGCACGGTGCAGCCGGTGGAGGCAGACGGTGACGACGCCCCACACCTGGAGGTCGCTCAGCTCGGCGACGTGGATCGGCGGGTACTCCGGGTTCTCGGCCCGCAGCACCACTCCCCCGGGGTGCAGCTCGAGGCGCTTGACGGTCAGCTCGCCGTCCAGGATCGCGATGACGACGCTCCCGTGCGTCGGCGTGATCGACCGGTCGACCACGAGTTCGTCGCCGTCGCTGATGCCCGCGCCGACCATGCTCTCGCCCGAGACGCGGACGATGAACGTCGACGTCCTGTCGCGGATCAGGTGGTCGTTGAGGTCGAGGGACCCGTCGAAGTAGTCCTGCGCCGGCGACGGGAACCCCGCCGCCACCGCCTCGCTGGTGACGAGGAAGGTGACGGCGACGGCGTCCGAGGCCGGAGTCGCGATGCGTTCCACGACGGTCACGCTCATGGTCGACTCCCTCCTCGTGGTATGGAACGTGTGTTCGAACGCGTCCGAGTGTAGGTCGGGGGCACCGACATTCGGGGGGCGCTCGGCGCCGTCCTCGACCGCCGGCGAGGAGGATCACCGGCGACGCCGCTGGGCGCACGGAGGAGTGGCGCGTCGGCCGACGCGGGCCCAGCCTCCCTGGAGCCTTCTCCGGCACGATCCGACCTCATCCCCTCGGAAGGAGCCCCTCCCATGCGCGCATCCCGTCCCCTTCCCGGCGACCCCTGGCCGTCGGAGATGGTCATCACGGTCGAGGACAACCCCTCGGCGCTGCTCGAGCTCCTCTGGATCCGCGAGGCGCGGGGCCTCACCCCGGCGGGCGACGGGCCGCCGCCGCTCGAGCGGTCCCCGGAGCGGGTCGGGTCGGCGGAGCCCGGCGCCGACGAGCAGCGCGCCTGGCCTCAGCTGTGGCAGGACTGCGTCGAGCATCTGGCGGTCGAGACCGGCCCGCTCCTCCGACGGCTCTCCAGCACCGCCGACGGATCGCCCGAGCGCGCACGCCTCCTCGACCTTGCTCGCGGCCCCGGCTGGCGCGAGCACTTCGGCGACGACTCCCTTGGAGCCCCATTCCGCGCCTGGCACGACGAGCTGCGGTCCGCCCGGATGGACGCGCGGGACGTCCCGCTGGACGCCGCCCCGGAGCGGCGCTGCCTCGGCTCCCTCGTCCCCGCCTGGGTGGCCGGACTGAGGACGGTGGTCACCCTCCCCTGCCGCGGCGAGTACACGCGCGCCGTCTCCGGCTCGGTGCTGCTCCTGACCGACAGCGACCACCGGGACCCGGACCGCTACGCGGCCGCGCTCCGCCGGTTCGCCGACGGCTCTCTGGAGTGACGGGGCACGGATCTCCGGATCGGATGAACGCTCGCGCGCTCCGGACGGTATCCCCCTCCGAGCCGCCGATCTCCGGCGACCGCAAGTCTCGAGGAGTGCACGATGACCAGGAACATCAGAGTCGGTATCGCAGCTGTCGCCGTCGCGGGCGTGATGGCGGTGGCACCCGTGCTCGCCGGTGCGAGCAGCGTCGCTCCCGCCGCGGCGACCAGCGACTCCAGCAGCGCGTCGGACAGGAACCTGATCAACGCGGTCCGCTCCGTAGCGGCGAAGCTGCGGGTCGTCGGACTCTCCGACGGCGGCACGAAGCTCGTGCAGTTCAACCCGACCAAGCCCGGCAAGGTCACGAACCGCGTCGCCGTCACCGGCCTCACCGGCGGCGACACCGCGCTCATCGGCATCGACTACCGGGTCCAGGACGGCGCCCTCTACGGCGTCGGCGACAACGCGGCGAGCGCCGGCGTCTACTCCATCAACCCGTCCACCGGCGTGGCCACCCAGGTGACCCGTCTCACCGTGGCGCTGAGCGGCACCTCCTTCGGCGTCGACTTCAACCCCGCCGCGAACGCGCTCCGCGTGGTCAGCGACACGGGCCAGAACCTCCGTCAGCCGTTCGCCACCGCGGGCGCCGCGACGGTCGCCGACGGCACGCTCAGCTACGCCGCGCCCGCCGTGGCCACCGGTGTCGCCGGGGCCGCGTACACGAACAACGACCTCGACGCGAACAGCGCGACCACCCTGTTCGTCCTCGACACGGCCCTCGACCAGATCGCCATCCAGTCCCCGGCCAACGCCGGCACCCTGGCGCCGACCGGGAAGCTCGGCCTCGACGCAGCGGGTGCGACCGGCTTCGACATCTACTCCGTCCTCCGCAACGGCAGCTCCATCGGCTCGGTCGGCCTCGCCGCCGTCAACGGGTCGCTCTACGAGATCGGACTGCTGAACGGCACGGCGACTCCGCTCGGCGCCATCGGCGCGAACGTCACGGACATCGCCGTCCCGCTCGTCCAGCGCTGACCCGAAAGGCTCCCGGCGACCGCGCCCCTGCCGACCGACGCTCCCGGTGAGCGCCGGTCGGCAGGACGCCGGTCGGCAGGACGCTCCGGCGGGCCGCCGGGGCCGAGAGCCCTCGTCGGAAAGTTCACTCAGCTATGCATCACCGTTCACCCACCGATGCGGCGATGAGGAGTGAGATGAGCGTGCCCCTTTCCGGGGTCTCACCTCTCAAGGAGTCCACGACGTGACACGACTGTTCCGCTCCGCGAACCGCGGACGCTCCGCTCTGGCCCTCTCGGCCGCTGCTCTGGTCTGCGCCGCCGCCCTGGCCGCACCCGGCGCCGCCACTGCCGTCGGTGCCGCCGACCTCTCCGCCACCGGCGGAGCCGCCCGCATCTCCCCGGTCGACGCCGACCTCTCCGACTCGCTGCGCGCAGCGGTGAAGGAGCAGGACGCGAAGAACGTCATCCTCCTCATCGGGGACGGCATGGGCGATTCGGAGATCACCGTCGCCCGCAACTACCAGTACGGAGCGGCCGGCCGCTTCCCCGGGATCGACGCCCTGCCGATCACCGGCCAGTACACGACCTACTCGCTCTACCGCGCGGACGACCCGGCGACGGGCGCCGTCAAGGGCGCCCCGGACTACGTGCCCGACTCCGCCGCCACCGGCAGCGCCTGGGCCACCGGCACCAAGACCTACGACAACGCCATCTCGGTCGACATCGACCAGCAGCGCAAGGACACCCTCCTCGAGATCGCGAAGGCGAACGGCCTGAAGACCGGCAACGTCACCACCGCCGAGATCCAGGACGCCACCCCGGCCGTGCAGGCCGCCCACGTCGACGCCCGCAGCTGCTACGGACCCGACAGCGCGAGCTGCGGCGACGACGCGCTGGAGAACGGCGGACTCGGCTCGATCAGCGAGCAGATCCTCGACACCCGCGCCGACCTGACCCTCGGCGGAGGGTCGGCCAGCTTCGCGCAGGTCGCCCGCGCCGGCGACTGGAGCGGCGAGCCGCTGTTCCAGCAGGCCGCGGAGCGCGGCTTCCAGGTGCTCGGGGACGCCACGACTCCCGCCACCGCCGCGCAGCTCGACGCGCTGACCGTCGCCGACCAGGACGCGCCCGTGCTCGGACTGTTCAACTCCGGCAACCTGCCCGTCCGCTACGCGCCCACCCCGGCGACGGTCGGCGGAGCGGACGCCGCCCCGCAGACCTGCGTCGCGAACCCCGACCGTCCGGCCGAGCAGCCGACGCTCCGCTCCATGACCGAGAAGGCGATCGACCTCCTCGACACGGGCGACAAGGGCTTCTTCCTCCAGGTCGAGGGCGCGAGCATCGACAAGCAGGACCACGCCGCGAACGCGTGCGGCCAGATCGGCGAGACCGTCGACCTCGACGAGGCCGTCCAGGCCGCGCTCGCGTTCGCCGAGGCGGACGGGAACACCCTCGTCATCGTCACCGCCGACCACGCCCACTCCAGCCAGATCGTCGACTCCACCCCGCCGACCTCGCTCAGCACCGCGCTGAAGACCGCCGACGGCAGCACCATGAAGGTGTCGTACGGCACCGCCGCCGAGGGCGGATCGCAGCAGCACACCGGAACGCAGCTGCGCATCGCCGCCTACGGGCCGGGCGCGGCGAACGTCGCCGGGCTCACCGACCAGACCGACACGTTCTTCACCATCACGAACGCGCTCGGAGTGGACCGCGACATCCGCTCGATGAGCTTCGGAGCCACCGCCGAGCTCTCCGGCTCGTCGTTCGCCCCCGGAGCCGACGTCACCCTCACCGCGAAGGGCTTCAACGGGGACACGCAGCTGATCGGCTCCGCGCCCCTCTTCACGGACCGCACCGCGACCCGCGACCTCGCCGGCGGCGGCCTCACCGTCACGGCGAAGGCGCCCACCACGCCCGGCGACTACAGCGTCACGGTGACCGGCGACCAGACCGGCAAGGCGATCACCCTGCCGTTCACCGTCACCGAGCGCCCGAAGTCGAGCACCCCCATCACCGACAAGGTCAAGGACCTCGGCGGGAAGCTGATCGACAGGATCCGCCAGCACTGAGCACTCGTCGGCCCGGCTCCTCTGGAGGAGCGCGGGCCGACGGAGTCGCGGGAAGGGCCGTCCCTCGGGGCGGCCCTTCCTGCGTCGGGGGGGGGTGTCGGCACGACCGGACCGGTGAGCCCGCCTCCGATCAGGACGCGCCGGCTCCCGGCGACCGGTCGCGATGCGGCACGGCCCCCGCGCGCTGCACGATCGAGCGGATCAGCGCTTCGAGCAGCAGCGCCGCCCGGCTCGCTGTCAGCGGAGTGGGCTGCCGATCCGACGAACCACTGCGACTCCCCTCGGAGGAACAGCCCGCTGCTCGAAAAGGTCCGGCTCATCAGAGGGAAGCGGGACTCGGCGGTCGGTGCGGTTGATGTAGAAATCGAATCCGCTGCCGTCGATCGTCCGCCGCGAGTGGAAGACGGCGCCGACCATCTCCGACGGGAGCTCGGAGGCCACTCCGGCGGCCTCGAGAAGTTCGGCGACGACATCGAGGAGGTCACCCCCTCGGAGACGGGTCGAGACGTAGGAGGCGCTGCCCGCTCCGGCCGCGCGCCGCGTCACCGCCGGCTCGCCGGCGTGCGGTCCTGTCGCGTAGCGGCGGACCACCCGCGTCTCAGGACTGCGGAGCTGGATCCCCTCGTTCCACAGGGATCCGCGCAGGTCACCCTCCAGCAGGACGTGCTCCTCCTCGAGGAGCGGGTGGAACTCCTCCACTCGGATGCCGAGGAGGTCGCGCAGAGCACCCGGGTAGCCGCTGGCGACGACGTGGTCGTTCTCGTCGGCGATCCCCGAGAAGTACGTGGTGATCAGGTTCCCGCCGCCCTCGACGTAGCCGGTCAGCTCGCGACCTGTCCGCCCGGAGACGAGGTAGAGCATCGGAGCGACGACGACGTCGTACGGGGTCAGGTCGGTGCCCGGGGTGATCACGTCCGCGCGGACGCCCGCGTCGGCGAGCGCGCGCCACCAGTCCAGCGCCTCGCGTCGGTAGCGCAGCAGCGTGCTGGGGTGCGATTCCAGCTCGCTCGCCCACCAGGAGTCCCAGTCGAACAGGACGGCGACCGGGGCCGCCTCGCGCCGGCTCCCCGCCACATCGTCCAGCCGGCGCAGCCGCTCCCCCAGCTGGACGACGTCGCGGAACAGCTGGCTGTCCTCGCCGGCGTGGGGCAGCATCGCGGAGTGGAACTTCTCCGCTCCGGCGACGGACTGCCGCCACTGGAAGTAGCAGACGGCGTCGGCGCCGTAGGCGACGTGGGTGAGGGCGTCGCGCGCCATCTCCCCCGGCTGCTTGGGCTGGTTGACCGGCTGCCAGTTCACCGCGCTGGTCGAGTGCTCCATCAGGAACCAGGGCGATCCCTGCGCGACGCCTGAGGTCAGCGCCGCTGAGAAGGCCAGCTCGTCGAAGGACTGCTCCCCGGCGAAGCGGTAGTGGTCGTTGGAGACGAAGTCGACCTCCCGCGCCCAGTCGTCGTAGGCGGCGTGGTTCTTGCCCTCCATGATCATGAAGTTGGTCGTGACCGGGATGTCGGGGGTGATCCGCCGCAGCACCTCGCGCTCGGCGACGAGGTACTCCTTCAGGGCGTCGGAGGAGAAACGGAGGAAGTCCAGGCGCTGGGTCGGGTTCGGCAGGGCCGCCACCAGACGCGGAGTGAGCACCTCCTCGAACGAGCTGTAGCGCTGCGACCAGAACGCTGTCCCCCACGCCGCGTTGAGGCCGTCGATGCCGGTGTAGCGGCGCTCGAGCCAGGTGCGGAACGCCCGCGTGGCGTCCTCGGAGTGGTCCCAGGCGTTGTGGCAGCCGAGCTCGTTGCTGACATGCCAGGCGACGATCGCGGGGTGGTCCCGGTAGCGCTCGGCGATGCGCTCGACGAGCCCGAGGGCGTGCGCTCGGAAGACCGCCGAGGTGGGACGCCAGTGCTGCCGGCCCCCGGGCGAGAGGATCCTGCCGTCGGCGGTGACGGGGAGGATCTCCGGGTGGGCCAGCGTGAGCCAGGGCGGCGGGGAGGCGGTCGCCGTCGCCAGATCGACTCCGATGCCTCCGGCGTGCAGCAGGTCGAGGACCTCGTCGAGCCAGGCGAAGTCCCACTGGTCGGGGGCGGGCTGGATCTTCGCCCAGGAGAAGATGGCGACGGAGACGACGTCGACCCCGGCCTCCTGCATCAGCCGGACGTCCTCGGCCCAGACCTCGCGCGGCCACTGATCCGGGTTGTAGTCGGCGCCGAAGGAGATGCGCGGGGTGCGCTCCTCGCCGGTGCGGAGCCATCGGTGGTTCATGGGAGCCTCTCGTCGGTGTCCGGGCGCAGTGAAGACGGCGACCGCGGGTCGTGTGGGGTCGGGTCGGGTCGAGCGCGGGTCGAGCGCGATCAGGCGGAGCGCTGGGAGAGCGGGGAGATGACGAGCTCGTCGATCCGCACGTGGCGGGGTGCGTCGACCACGAACATCGCCGAGCGGGCGATATCGGCGGGCGCGAGCATCACCGAGCGGGCCGCCGCGCCGGGGACCTCGGGCCGCTGGCGCAGGAAGTCGCTGTCGATGTCCCCGGGGCAGAGGAGTGTCGCGCGGACGCCCGAGTCCGCCTCCTGGTCGTTGAGGGTGCGGACGACCGGCGCGAGCGCCGTCTTCCCGGCGCTGTAGGCGACTCCGGCGCCGGGCGAGGGGCGCCATCCCGCGATCGAGGAGACCACGACGATCACGCCGGATGCGGCGCGCAGTCCCGGAAGTGCGGCGTCGGCACTGCGGACGACGCCGAGGAGGTTGGTCTGCACGACGCTCGCGAACTCCGCCATCGACTGGTCCGCCCACGCCCGCCGCGGGGTGTTGGCACCGGCGGAGAGAATGACGGCGTCCAGGCGGTCGGTGCCGGTCGCGGCGGCGATCGCCTCGACGCGCTCACGGGCGTCGTCCGCGGCGACGTCGAACGGCAGCTCGAGGGCGGTGCCGCCTGCGGCGCGGACGAGTCCCGCCGTCTCGGACAGCTCGGGCGCCCTGCGCCCCGAGAGGGCGACGGTCCACCCCCGCTCCCCCAGGGCCGTCGCGCAGGCGCGCCCCACTCCGCTTCCGGCTCCTGTCACCCAGGCGACTCGCATCTCCGCGTCCATGAGATCTATAATAAGCAGACTTTTCAGAACGACGGGGGTAGGACATGCTGATGGATCTCACTGATCGGGTCGTCCTGGTGACGGGTGGCGGCCGGGGCATCGGGCGGGTGCTCGCTGAGCGGTTCGCCCTCGAGGGTGCGAAGGTGGCGGCGTTCGACGTCGCCTTCCCGGAGGGCGCGCCCGAGGGCGTCCTCCAGATCGAGGGCGACGTGACCGAGCCCGACTCCGTGGCGAGCGGCGTCGCTCGCGTCGCCGAGGAGTTCGGCGGTATCGATGTCCTGGTCAACAACGCGGGCATCAACGTCGAGGGCCGGGTGGAGGATCTCGATCTGGCCGCCTGGCGCCGCTGCTTCGACGTGAACGTCGGCGGCGTGTTCCTGATGTCGCAGGCGGTGCTTCCGCATGTGAAGGCCTCCGGTCATGGACGCATCCTCAACGCGGCCTCGTTCGCGGCGATCGTCCCCTCGGTGGGCGCGGCCGCCTACGGCGCATCGAAGGCGGCCGTCGTGCAGTTCAGCCGGGTGCTCGCCGGCGAGCTGGGGCCGTGGGGCGTCACGGTCAACGCCTACGCTCCCGGTATGATCCCGAGCGCCATGAACGGTTTCGAGACGATGCCCCAGGCGGCTCAGGACCGGCTGCTCGACACGCTGACCCTCCGCCGCTGGGGCACCGCCGACAGCATCGCCGATCTGCTCGTGTTCCTCGCGAGCGACGCCGCCGACTACATCACGGGCACGCTCATCGACGTGAGCGGCGGAAAGCTCGCCACGCAGCTCCCGCAGCGCGCCTACGAGGGAGTGGTCCCACCCGTCTCATGACTCATCAACGCTCCCTCGTCGACACCATCGGCACCGCCATCGTCGGTGGAGATCCGCCGACGGGCACAGTGCTGAACATCGAGACGCTCACCCGCGAGCACGGCGTCTCGCGGTCGGTGATCCGAGAGGCTCTGCGCATCCTCGAGACGCTCGGGATGATAGTCGCCCGCCAGCGGGTGGGGATCACCGTCCTCGGCCGCGAGCACTGGCAGCTCCTGGATCCGCGGGTCATCGCCTGGCGGTCGCACACGGACGACGCGCAGATCCAGCTCCGCGAGCTCATGCAGCTGCGCACCATCATCGAGCCGGCGGCGGCGGAGCTCGCCGCGGTCCAAGGCACGGAGGAGCAGCTGACCGCGATCGTCCGGGCCGCCGAGGAGATGACCGCGACCTACCGCGACCGGCGCGTCGCCGCGTTCACGCGGGCCGACCTCGACTTCCACTCCGCGATCGTCGTCGCGGCCTCGAGCTCCGTCCTCGCGCAGCTCTCCGACACCGTCCTCGCCGCCCTCCGGCTGCGCTACTCCGGCAGCGTGCCGGTGTTCGACGAGGAGGGCGAGCGGGCCCTGGCCATCCACGTCCGGCTCGCCGACGCGCTCACCGCACGCGACGCCGCAGCAGCGGTCGGCCTCACCCGTGCGCTCGTCGATCAGACCCGGGGCCGCCTGGAGGAGCCCGTGGAGCACCCGGACGACGCGGTCGCGGCGACGCCGGGAGGCGGCGCATGAGCTCCGCCGTCCCCGCCTACTGGGAGGCCGCGGTGTGCATCCCGCCCGTGTCGCATCACGCCGAGGGCCCGCTCTGGGACCCGCGCGGCGACACGCTGATATGGGTCGACCAGTACGCGGGACTCGTCCGCTCCGCGACCCCGGAGGGTACGAGCTTCCTGCTCCGCCCCCCGATCGCCTTCGACGGTCCCGTGGGCGCCGTCGTCGGAGACGTGCGCGGCGGCTGGCTCGTCGCGGCTGCGGACGGCCTGTGGTCCCTCTCCCCAGAGGGCGCCGTCTCCCCCGTCGTCGACGTCCTTCCGCGCGACGGCGTGCACCGGCGCATGAACGACGGGAAGGTCGATCCGGCCGGCCGGTTCTGGTTCGGCACGATGGCGATGGACAAGCGCTCGGGCGCCGGCTCCCTCTACGCCCTCGACCAGGGCGTCGTCACGGAGGCGGTCCCCGAGGTCACGATCTCCAACGGTCTGGCCTGGTCCCCAGACGGCGGCACGATGCATTACATCGACACCCCGACCCACCGCATCGACCGGTATCTCACGGAGGGGTCCGCCCTCCGTCGTGAGGGATCGCTCGATCTGTCGTCGCGGCCAGGGAGCCCGGACGGCATGACGATCGACGACGAGGGGGCGCTGTGGGTAGCGATGTGGGGTGCTTCGGCAGTGCATCGCTACGACCCCTCCGGCGAGCTGATCGGTGTCGTCAACGTCGACGCCCCGCAGGTCTCCAGCGTGACCTTCGGCGGACCCGATCTGGACACCCTGTTCATCACGACGTCCCGCGAGGACTACTCTCCCGCCGATGCCGCCGCGCACCCTCTCGCCGGAGCGCTGTTCCAGGTGCGGCCGGGAGTCCGCGGCACAGCGGCCGTCCTGTACCGGCCCTGATCGCTCCGCGCCGATCCTCTCCGGTCCCGCGGAGCGCGGCGGCTGTCGCGGGACAGTCGATCGCGCCCTCGACCGCGCAGGAGAGCGCGGCGCGGGGAAGCCCCGCGCCGCGCTCTCGTATCGCTCAGCGACTCCGTATCACTTGTTGACGGAGAAGCCCTGCTGGTCGCCGTACTCGACGAGCTGGTCCTGCCAGTCCATCAGTCCGCTGCCGATGTCCTCGTGGTTGACGAAGGACTGACCGACGGTGTCCGGGAAGACGCTGTTGGCGTAGACCTGGAAGGGCAGGTACTGCCAGCCCGTGCTGACGGTGCGGGACGCCTCGACGAGGATCTCGTTGATCGCCTGCCCGCCGAAGTACTCGGGGGTCTGCGCCAGGAACTCGTCCGACTCGAGGTCGGCGACGGTCGCGGGGAAGCCGCCGGACTGGAGGAAGATGTCGAGGCCAGCCCGACCGCCTTCACTGCGTAGGCGGCGGCGCCGAGCGCGTGAGCTCCCATGTGGGCGACGCCGGACGCCTGTCCCGCCGACCGCGCCGCAGCCTTCGCCGCCGGAGAGATCGCCGACTGCGCCGCACGACCCGCGACGAAGCGGAGCCGGATCTCCCCCGCCGCGTCCGACTCGCCCCGCGAGAAGGCTCGGGCGCGGGCGATGCCGTCCCGTGCCCGGACGTCGTCGGGGGCCTCGGCCTCGAAGAGGGGGAGCACCCTCTCCGCGCAGTCGGCGGCCCACGCGGCGACGAGGCGACGATCGGCTTCGGACAACGACTGCGGGGACATGCCAGCACTCTCGCAGACGGCTCGAGCGTCCGTCCGTCCGGAGCCGCCCGTGGCCGCGGTCGTCGGGGCGGATGTGCCGGTAGTTCCCGCTCATCGGCGCCCGACCCGCGGAGGGGCTCGCGGCTAGAGCACGTCGGCGATCGCGGCGAACGTCCTGTCCGGGTCCTCGAGCTGCATGTCGTGGTGCACGCCCGGGAGCCGGCGCACCTGCCAGCCCCGCTGCTCGAGCCGCGCGGCCAGGGCGTCCGGCAGCACCGCCGGCGACTGGTCGGAGAGCACGATCGTCGACGGGACCGCCGGCGCCTCGACCGGGACCGGGTGGAAGGCGACGTCCCGGAACACGCCGACGGCCATCCGCACGTCGAACCGCTTCTTCGCGTCGTCGAGGAGCGCGCGGGTCTGGGGGCTGTAGGCGGCGCGGACCGCGGCGCTCGCCCGCGCCTGTCCGAGCTGGGCGATGCCCAGCGACAGGAGCGGCGCCGCCCAGAACAGCCGTCCGCGCAGGCCGCTCGTGGGGAGCGACAGGGCGAACCCGGGATCGAGGTAGACGGCCCGGCCGGGCGCGAGTCCGGCGACGGCACGCTGCAGCACCGCGCCGCCGAGCGAGTGGCCGACCACGCTGTGGAGCCCTGCCGGCAGCGTCTCGACCAGATCGGCGGCCATGTCGTCGATCCGGTACGACTCGGCCCGCGGGCTCTCGCCGTGCCCGCGCAGATCGACGGCGGTGACGGTGTGACGGCCGGTCGCGACGAGCCGCTCGACGAACGGCCCCCAGGTCGCCGCCGACGCACCGAGCCCGTGCACCAGCCCGACGTGTCGCGGTCCGGATCCGGTGGTGATCGTCTGCAGGAGCATCCCCTGATCCTGCCCGAGACAGTGCCCGAGGCCGAGGTGCCGGGTGGATGCACCCATGAGGCCGACCGATCTTCGTCCGATCATCACTCCGATGCCGAATCGCGACCGGAGAGCGCACGAAGAGCCTTGAATCCGATCTCTGCACCGGCGGGTGATATCGGCGCGGCGGAATTCGAGGATCCATTCCCGTCGGTTCTCGCCGGATGCTCCACGAGAAGTGTCGTGGATCGACTGTCGGCCGCTCGACGCGCTTCTGACATACTCCTGAGCACTCCCCACAAGACGCGCTCGGCGCGAGTGCTTTCACTGCGCCATCACTCATCGAGAATCCGGAAGAACACGAGAATGCCCCACGAGACGCCCGCCGGCTGGTATCCCGCTCCCCACGCGAACAATGAGCAGCGTTACTGGGACGGTCAGCGCTGGCACGACGACGCGCCGCCGCCGCCTCCCGCACAGCCCGGCGGCTACGGCTCCTTCCAGCAGACCCAGCCGACCGCCGCTTCCTGGGGTGCCTCCGCTGCCCCGAAGCCGAAGGGCCCCGCAGCTTTCGCCATCCTCGCGCTGGTCCTCGGGATCCTCGCTTTCCTGACGGGTCTGGTCCCCGGCCTCGGTCTCGTCCTCGCCATCGCAGCGGTCGCTCTCGCCGTTCTCGCTCTGCTGAGGAAGCAGCCGAAGGGCCTGGCTGTCACCGGACTCGCACTGGGAGCCGTCGCCCTGATCAGCGGAATCTTCGCCACCACTCTCTCGCTCGTCCCCTCCGACACGCGGTCGTCGGAGACGGCGGCGGTCGAGCCGGCCGACCCCGCTCCGGCCGCAGCCGCGCCTGAATCGGAGGCCGCGGAAGCGCCTGCCGAGCAGGCCGAAGCGCCCGCCGAGGACGCTGTGGAGCCGGAGCCGGCACCGGAGCAGACCGAGGCGGCCGCGCCGACCGCGGACGGTTCCGCGCAGCAGCCGCTCCCCCAGCCCTACGTCGCCGAGGGACTGTTCGGAGGAGACAAGTACAGCCTCACCGCGAAGGTGGTGGACGCGAACGCCGGCGCTCTCGTGACGGAGGGCAACATGTTCAATGACGAGGCGCCCGCAGGGTTCAAGTACGTCGTCGTCGAGCTGACGATGACGGGCATCGACCCCGACGGCGTCGAGCCCTCTCTCGCCAGCTTCGATCTCTCGCTGGCGACGCCCGAGGGCAATCGCTACGACAACGAGTACGTGATCCTCGGCGACTCGATGCCGTCGATGTCGGACGGGCCGACCCTGTACCCGGGCTCGAGCTTCACCGGATACACCGCTTACGTCGTTCCCGAGAGCGCTCAGAGCTTCCTTCTGCACGACAACGGGAACTACATCGCTCTCTGAGCCGATCAGGCGGACAAGGGCTGAGTACTTCCCGCCGAGGCGGTCTGCGCTTCTCGCAGGCCGCCTCGGCGTCTTTCCTCCTGAGTAGTTCTGCTCCTTGGAGACATTCCTCCCGCTCGAGGCGATCGCGCTCGTCCCGCGTCGCTCGATCGAACTGCACGAGCATGCATTCCAGTCGACGTGCGAGGACTCATCGCCGGCCTCGCACCGCCTTTCGAGAACGCGCCGATCCTCCTCCGGAATGCCCACCGGACAGGGGCCTCCGCAGGGGGTCCGCTCCGGTGCGGTCCGGTCCTACGCTCGCCCCATGCACCTCCGCACTGTCGCGATGAGGCCCGGCGCCGCCGCTCTCGGGCCGATCGGCGCGCCCCAACGGACCGCGCTGGACGACGTGCTCGCCCACCTGATCGCGGCGCTCGCGATCGGATCCGGCCTGCTGCTGGTGCCGACGGGCGTCGGCGGAGTGCCGCTGCTCGCCACCGGAGCGACCGGAGCGAGCGCCTTCGAGGCCTGGACGCTGATCCGCACCACCGTGGCGCTGCAGGTCGGCATCGCCGTGCTCGCGATCGGTCTCGGCGCCGTGGCGCGGACGCGCGGTCCCGCGGGGACCCGAGCGGAGCGCTGGTGCGTGGTCGCCGCGATGAGCGCCGCGATCGGCGTGGTGCTGCTGGTCGTGCCGCCGGTCTGAGGAGCCCCCGGGGAGCGTCGCCCACCAGTCTGTCCGGGTCGCCGCGCGCGCCCGTGACCGGACCTTCACCTCGCGCCGAGCGGCGTGATCGGATCGTTGCAGGATCCGGCACCGGCTGAGGTTCCGCATAGGACACACTCAGCGACAGGGGGCGAGCGTCCCCCGCTCATGGGGAAGCCGACCGCGATCAGCGGCTCGGAGGAAGCAGGAATCGTGCGCTCTGCGCGACGACGCCACGGCGTCACCGTCATCACCACTGCGGCACTGCTGGGGGCGCTCGCGTTCCCGTCCGTCGCTCTGGCCACCGAGGTCGTCCCGGACGCCGCCTCGAGTCCTGCACCGGCCGAGCCGGCTCCCACCGCGGAGCCGACCGCGACTCCGGAGCCCACGGCGACGCCGCAGCCGGCCTCGACTCCGGCGCCCACTCCGGCTCCGACCATCGCGCCCCTCGAGAGCGCGCAGTCGCCCCTGGCGATCGCCCTCGACCGCACCACCTACGAAGCGGGCTCGGCGTTCTCCGCGATCCCGTCGGCGGAGGGCTGGGCCGGCGGCCTGGACGTGTCCGGGACCGGTTTCCAGCCCGGCACCGTCGCCGTCGTCGTGCTCCGCGACGGCGACTCGGAGGAGGCCGTCACCACCAGCGTGATCACCGCCTCCGGCGAGCTCCGCCTCCAGGACTGGCTCCCCACCGACGCGGACGGCGTCGCGGTGGACCCCCACCTCCCGCTCCCCGGCGAGACGATCTCCGTCGTCGCGGAGGGACTCGACGCCTCGGGCGCCCGTGTCGCCTCCGATGCCGTCGAGCTGACCGTGACGCAGCCCGACACGAGCGTCGTCTTCCAGAACCGGGAGGACGGCGGGGTGCTCCCGGCCGGTGCGGACATCCAGGTCGGAGAGTTCCGGATCTACGGCGTCGTCGCCTCGTTCCGCGGATTCGACCGCGGCGAGGACGTGTCCGTCACGCTCACCGCGCCCGACGGCAGCACCTCCGCCCTCGTGCCCCCCGCGCCGACCCCGCTCTCGGGCGAGGCCTTCGTCCTGCTCGACGCCGACACCATGGCGGACCAGCTGGGCACCTTCACCGTCACCGCCACGGGAGAGACCAGCGGACGCTCCGCGACGTCGTCGCTCGAGCAGGTCCCTTCGCGCACCGCGATCCGGATCTGGCCCCAGGGGGCTCCGCCCGAGCCCGCCCCGGCGGACGGACAGCCCACCAGCGGTGGCGCTCTCCTCGGCTTCGGCGCGGACGAGACCGTGTCGATCGGCGTCTTCTCGACCTCGGGTGCGCGCCAGACGCTCACGGGCGGCGGCTCGAGCCTCGAGGTCGGCGTCGACGCGCTCGGCTGGAGCCTGATCTCCCTCGGCCAGTACCCGCTGCAGGACCCGGCGAGCGAGATCTACTGCGTCATCGCCCGCGGCACGTCGAGCGGTCTCGTGGCGAGCACCTCCTACGACTACACGCTGACGGAGGAGGACCCGATCGCCGGAGAGGCCGACTGCTCCGCCGCGGTCGCCGCCGTCACGGCGCACCCTGCCGGCGCCGGGCCCGCAGTGCACCCGGCCGGCTCCGGACCCGCGGCGCAGACGGGCGGCCACCGCCCCGTCCTCGCCTCGACCGGCGTCTCGACGACCGCGCCGCTCGCCCTGGCCGCCTTCGGCATCCTCGGTGGCCTCGCCCTGACGATGCTCCGCCGCCGCCGCGCGTAGACGGCCGCGCACCGCGCACGACGAAGGCGCCCGGGCACACCGCCCGGGCGCCTTCGCCGTCGCGAGACCTGTCGGGTCAGTCGGACGGCACCGCGCAGGTCTCCTCCGCCGCGGTCTGGCCCGGAGCGTCGACGGCGACGGGAGCGGGATCCGTCGGAGCCGCGCCGCCCTCCGCGGGCGCCTCCGCCGCGGGCGCCTCCTCCGCCGGAGCGTCGGACGCGAGGGTCACCGGCTGGTCGTTCAGGACGCGGTTCATCAGCTCGGCCCCGACCTCGGCGTTCGGCACGACCTTGCCCGGATAGTCCGGGTCATCGAGCGCCGGGTACTGCACGAACACCATCTTCGAGAGGTCGACGTCCTTCAGTGCGAGGGCGAGCGAGATCATCGTCGCCGGGCTCGTGAGCGACGTCGACAGGTGCACGTTCGACGAGGTCGCCTGCGCGAGTCCGTAGAGGGCGGGGATGTTCGAGAGGGTGTCGGCCGAGCGGACGGTGCGCATCAGCGAGGCCAGGTACTGCTGCTGCGACGAGATGCGGCTGAGGTCGCTCTGGTCGCCGACGCCGTGGCGGCTGCGGAGGAACGAGAGGGCCATCGACCCGGAGACGGTGGAGGTGCCGGCGGGCAGGTCCAGGCCCGAGTCGGTGTCGAGGATCGGACCCGTGAGGCAGATCGGGACGCCGCCGACGGCGTTGCTCATCTCGATGACGCCGTTGAAGGACACCCAGCCGGCGTAGGGCACCGTCAGGCCGGTGAACTGCTGCAGGGTGTCGTTGACGCAGGCGAGCCCGCCGTACTGGAACGCGGAGTTGAGCGGGACGCCGGCGGCGGCCTCGGTGACGACGCCCGTCTCGGGGTCGGTGCACGCGGGACGGTCCAGGATCAGGTCGCGCGGGAAGCTGATCACTGTCGCGCTGCGGTGGTCGGCCGAGACGTGGAGCAGGATGTTGACGTCGTTGAGCGTGTCGTCGCGGACGCCGAACGTGTCCCCCTGCGTGGCGTCGTTGTCGGTGCCGACCACCAGGACGTCGAAGCCGCCCTCGACCGCACCCATCTGCACGTTCCCGGCGGTGGGAGGAGCGACGCCCAGATCGACCGCGTTGTCGGCGACGTTCCGGCTGATGCTCACCGTCGCGATCGCCACGAGCGAGGTGGCGCTGACGGCGAGGACGCCGACCACCGCCGCGATCCCGACCACCACTGTCCGCACCCCGGACCGCCGCCGGAGCCGCCCGTGCCGCACCGCGCGCTCGTGAACCCTCATGCGCTCCCACCCCTCGCCCCGCCCGCCCGTTCGCGGACGCAGTCGCTCGCCAGTGTAGGCAGGCCCCCTCCGATGCGGCGCGGAACGGCCCTGCTACCGTCGTGCGCGCATCGAGGAGCGGAGGAGGAGCCGTGGAACGCCGAGTCGTCGATCCCGTCACGCAGATCGAGTGGATCGTCCCGCCGTTCGCGACCGAGGAGGACACCCTCGCCCGCGCGCGGGCCGATCGGGAGGGGCGGCTCGCCGACCTCCGCCTGTACCCGGACCACTGCGCGGAGTATCCGCTCTGGGCGGTCGACGGCCCGATCGACGATCCGGGTGCGATCGGCGTCCCGGAGGCCCTGCACGGACCGCTGCTCCGCTGGCAGGAGCTCTGGGCCGCCGGATGCGACGTGTTCGAGGGCTGGAGGAGCGCCGAGGCGGAGGAGCGCTGGCTCGCCCTCGGCCGGGAGCTGCACACCGAGCTCGAGGCCGCCCTCTGGCTGACGACCCGGGTGCTCGCCTGCTTCTGAGGGCTGCTGCCCGGGCATCCGCGGGAAAGCCGCCGCAAGCCGTCCCCGGACCGGCCCCCGCGTGCCTACCCTGGACGGTGCGCTCTCCTCGTCTTCTGCAGCAGGTCGTCGGCAAGCTCGGCGGGCAGCGGCCCGCGGCCCCGGTGAGCCGTCGAGCGCAGCGCGCGCTCCTCGCCGAGCAGACGGTCCGCGGAGTGCTCGAGCTGGCCGTGCGGCTGGGCGAGACGCTGCTCTCGCTGGGGTCCGCGGCAGCCGAGGTGACCGAGACGATCCAGCGGGTGTGCCGCGCCTACGGCATCGAGTGCCAGGTCGACCTCACCTTCACGTCGATCCTGGTCGTGCACGACGGAGGCGACGACTCCCCCAGCGTGAGCGTGCTGCGCGTCGTCCCCTCCCGCAGCGCCGACTACGAGCGGCTCGCCCGCGTGACGGCGCTCGTCACCGCCATCACCGAGGGCTCGCCGGAGGTGCGGGTCGCCGACGCCGTCGACTCCGCCGAGGCCCGCGAGGAGGCCCGCCACCAGTTCGAGGCCGCGCACGACCGGCTCGACGCGATCCTCGTCCAGCCGCACCGCTACCGCCGCGGAGTCGTCACCCTCACGCTCGCGCTGATGGCCGCGGGCGTCGCGCTCCTGCTCGGGGGCGGACCCCTCGTCGTGCTCCTCGCCGCCGCGACGGCCGCCGCGATCGACCTGGTCAACCAGCTGCTCGCCCGCTGGGGCCTGCCCGCCTTCTTCCAGCAGATCGCGGGCGCCGCGCTGGCGACCGGAGTGGCGGTGGTGCTGCTCGCGGTCGTGCCGCGGCTGCCCGTGGAGCTGGCGGTTCTGCCGCCCGCGCTCGTCGTCGCGTCGGGGGTGGTCGTGCTCCTCGCCGGGCTCTCGTTCGTGGGAGCGGCGGACGACGCGATCAACGGGTTCCCGATCACGGCGGGCGGCCGACTGCTCGAGGTCGGGCTGCTGACGCTGGGCATCGTCGTCGGGATCGCTGTGGTGCTCGACGGCGCGCGCTCGCTCGGGGTCGAGCTGGTGCTGGTCGACTCCTACGCCCGCCCCTGGCCGGCCGCCGTGCAGGTGCTCGGCGCCGGGGTCGCGGCCGGCGCCTGGGCGCTCTCGTCGCACACCCCTCCGCGGCCCGCGCTCATCGCCGCCCTCACCGGAGCCGGCGCGTTCCTCGTCTCCGACTCGCTGACCACCTCGGGCTTCGCGCCGCTCATGGCCAACGCCCTCCCGGCGCTGGCGATCGGCCTGCTCGGCGAGATGCTGGCCGAGCGGATGCGGGTGCCCGCCGTGGTGACGACCGCGTGCGCGATCGTCCCCCTCCTGCCCGGCCTCACCCTCTACCGCGGCGTCCTCGGCCTCACCTCGAACGCCGGCCCGAGCGCCGGGATCGAGCTCCTGCTCCAGGCGGGCATGATCGCGCTGGGCCTCGCCGGCGGAGTCACGCTCGGCCGGATCGCCTACCGCCGCCTGCGCACCCCGATCGTGCGGGCGGTGGCGCCGGTCCGCGCCCGGACCCGCCGGGACCGCGGGATCGAGCAGGCCCTCGCCGCCGACGTCCTCTACCCCGACGGCGCCGAGGCCGGGCAGGCGGACACCGCACAGGACGCCACGGCGTCGGGCAGCGGATCCGGCCTCCCGGCGTCCGACCCGTCGGCGCCGGCCGCGGTCGACCCCCCACCGCTGTCCGACGAGTCGGCGCCGGCCGCCGAGGAGCCGTTCACCCGCACCGGGATCGTCCCGATCGTCAGCACGATCGGCGTGACGGAGCCGGTGCCGATCGTCACCGAGGAGGATCCGGCCGACCGGGGCTGACGACAGGGCCTGCTCCCGCGGTCGGCTCCTCGCCGCAGAGGGAGGCGCCGCGCCGGTCAGTCCGCGTGGCCCCGCACGACCGCGGTCCGGCGGGTGTCGATCACGATCACCGAGCCGAGCACGATCAGGGCGAGCGACACCGAGGCGAGCGTGTCGGTCAGCCAGTGGTAGCCGAGGTAGAGCCGGGCGACGATCTGGCCGGCGATCATCCCGAGCGAGAGCGCGAAGCCCCCGATCATCCAGCTCCGGGAGGAGCGGCGGGAGGCGAGGAGGAACGTGGTGATCAGGAAGAAGTCGCTCACGCCGGTGACGTGGCCGGAGGGGAACGAGAACGTGCCGTCGGGCCCGAGCAGCATGTACTCGACCGGCGGGCGCATCCGCATCACGAGGTGAGCGGCCAGCTGCACGCTGAGCATCCCGACGAGCATGCCGCCGGCCAGGAGGATCGGCCGCCAGAGGTGGCGGGCGAGGACGAACCAGAGCACGAGCACCGCCAGGATGATGACCGGCAGGTAGACCGGCCCGAAGACGGTGGCGAGCGCGTCCATCACGACCGTGCCCTCGGCGGAGCGCTTCTCGCGGAACCACTCGGCGACGACCGGATCGAGGACGGTGAGGCCGGTGCCGCTCGCGACCTGCGCGGTGAAGGCCGCGAAGAGGACGACGCCGACGCCGATGAGGCCGAAGCCGGCCCGGTCGAGGCCGCGGCGCGCCTCCGGGGCCATCACGCGCTCCTCCACGAGGAACCGCTGGTGGAAGCGGGCGCGGCGCGAGAGGGCGGGGTTGGTCATCCGCTCACCCTAGGGCTGCGGAGGCGCCGCCGACCGGGCCGATCGCTCAGCGTCCTGCCGCGTAGTGCGTCTGGATCTGCTCCGGCGTGAGGACCGTCGAGTACACCGCGGCGTAGCGCAGGCTGCCGCCGAAGTACGAGGAGCCGACGTTCGGCCACTGGCCGCCGAGGCTGTCGTACCCGATCTTCCAGGTGCCCGTCGTGTTCTCGGCCGTCCGGTAGGTGCTGTTGGAGGCGACCTTCACGCCGTCGACCCAGAGCGCGATGCCCGCCGTCGGCGAGAGCGTGGAGACGACGTGGTGCCAGAGCCCGTCGTTGACGGCTCGGGTGCTCGTGATGGTCTGCGCGGCGCCGTTGTAGACGCCGAAGACGAGCTTGCCGTCGGCGCCGATGTAGGTGTGGCGGTCGTACTGGCCGCCGGGAGCGGTGGCGCCCGCGCTGAAGCTGAAGAGCTTGCCGCCGGCGTTCGTGGTCTTGAACCAGATCTCGGTGCTGAAGGTGCCGGGGTTCCTGATCTCCAGCGGCGTGCTCAGGTACTGGTTCGTGCCGTTCGGCGTCCAGGAGCCGCCCGCGTCGCGCGGGCAGGCCTTGGGCGTCGCGGCGGAGCTGACCATCGCGGTCGGGAAGAGGCCGGTGGAGCGGTAGGTGCCCGGGTACTGGCCGGAGTCCGTGTCGGGCGCGGTCGTCGATCCGCTCGGCTGCGCGAGCGTGTAGGAGAAGAGCGCGGCCCCGCGGTCGGCGGCGAGGGCGCCGTCGCAGGTGAAGAACGCGGCGGCGCTGCCGACCGTGTTGGTCGAGTTCAGGATCGAGGCGGTGTACGCGCCGGAGGTGGCCGGGGCGGTGAGCAGCACGGCGGCCAGGGCGGCGGCGGCGAGGGCGGCGACGACAGACCTCGGGCGGGCGAGGAGGGTGCGCAGCCGCGCGGCCGGTGAGGCGGCGGAGAGGCGGTGCCGGCTCATGCCGTCTCCTCCTCGCGGGCGGCGCGGCGGCCGCGCTCGGCGGTCCGCTCCGGCTCGCCGGGGAGGCCGACGAAGACCGTGTAGAGCACCGGGATCGCGCAGAGCAGGACGAAGAGGACCCAGCCCCAGAACGGCAGGTGCAGAGCGGAGGAGAGGGCGTAGGCGTCTCCGTCGTGCGCCGGGATCTGCAGGCGGCCGACCTGTCCGGAGACCAGGTCGACGGGGTCGGCGCCCTCGGCGCTCACGCGGATGGGGAGGACGCCCGTCGAGACGAGCGTGGCGTTCGTCGTGCCGCTGTCGACGGTGGCCTCGAGGACGACGATGCCGACCAGCGGGCGGAGCACGAAGACGGTGACGGACGCGACGAGCGAGAGGCCGAGGATCCGCATCGACGCCCGCTGGGTGGGCGAGGCGATGAAGCGGGTGAGCAGCTGCACGAGGACGGCGCCGATGATCAGCAGCGGCAGGCCGCGCACGAGCCAGCCGAGCACCGGCAGCGCCGTGGTGACGACTCCGATGACCTGGTCCTGGCCGGTGGCCCACGGATCGACGGCTCCGTTGATGTCGCCCTGGGTGCGGAGCGTGCCGTCGTCGGCGATCTCGACGACCCGGTGGGTGTAGGTCTCGTCGGGCGTGGTGGTGGGGTGGAAGCTGACCGCGTCGCCGACCCGGACGTCCTCGAGGGCCGTCGGCTCGGTGAGGACGAGGGTGCCGACCGGGGCGGCCGTGCCCATGGAGGGCGTCTGCACGATGAACCAGCGTCCGCCGGACGCGTGGAACAGGAGCGCCGCCGCGACCAGGACGGCCAGCAGAGCGGTCGTCGTCCCGATCAGGGCGGTGCGGAGGAGGGACCGGCGGGGGCGGTCGGTGCGGGTTGGCGAGCCGGTCGACGTGGCCGGCGGTCGCCAGCCGGTCGAGGAGCGCGGTCACGGCGCCCGTCGAGAGGGAGAGCTCGAGACCCAGCCAC
>NZ_PSVU01000030.1:0-48214 GCF_002932515.1 Rathayibacter sp. AY1D5 | reverse complement strand
AGGCCGGGGTATAAAATTGGCATTGAACATAGTGCACGCTGTTGAGTTCTCAAGAATCGGACACATCCCGCCTCCACACCAGAACGGTGCTTCACAACGGAAGTGATCGAAGATAATGTTGCTTGCGTCATACGCGTCTTCTCGGTAGACTAGGAGAAGTTTCTTTCTCCCTGTCGCCGTGGCAACTTGTATAACTTAGCACATCCGCAGGCCGTGTCAAATCCGGCTTCTTCGCGATGCCGTCACGCTCATAGGCGCTCCGACGTTGCTCGGTTCAGGACCTGAGTCCTGCGCCGGGCGGCGAAGTTGCTGGATCCGAGGGATCCTGCGAAGGCTTTACATCCGTGCGGCAGACCTGCTCCGAAAAGCTGTCTTGCCGGGTGGATGGTCCCGATTGAGGCCGGGACGTAGGAGCTGCTGCTCTTTCCGTTTCCCTGCGGCCTTTGTGGCGACTCGGAATAAGTTACGCAGCGATCGCGGTGCTGTCAAACGACGGGCCGAAATCGCACATCCCGGGCGTGTCGGGATCAGGGGTCCTCCCCGTCGGCGCCCGGTTCCGCGGGCGGATCCGGGGTCCGAGCCGGCTGCATCGGACCGAGGCGGGCACCCGCGCGCGCGGGATCCGACTCCACCGAGTGGAAGGACCCTCCCCGGAAACGACGAGGAGCGCGCGGCCCGGATCGCTCCGGTACCGCGCGCTCCTCGAGGGGATGCCGGGACTACGCCCCGATGCCGACCGCCTCGGGGGAGACGTCCGCACCGGGAGCCGAGGGCTCGAGCGCCTCGGCGACGCGCTGCGAGAGCGACGAGTCGACGTTCGCCCAGTACTGGAGCACGCGCTGCCGCAGCTCCGGACGGGTGACCTTCGACACGTGGCCGGCGATGTTCGCGACCAGGCGGGCGCGCGCGTCGTCGTCGAGGACCTCGCGGTAGAGCGTCCCCGCCTGACCGAAGTCGTCGTCCTCCGGGTGGAGGGTCGCCGCGGCGCGCGTCAGCTCGCCGTCGGTCTCCCAGCCGGCCGACTCCGCCGCCCGGGCGGGATCGGCGTGGGCGCCGCCCATCGTGTTCGGCGCGTAGACGGGCACCTCGGACTTCTGGAAGTCGAACCGCATGGGGCCGTCCTTCGAGTACGAGTGCACCGGCGACTTCGGCGCGTTCACCGGCAGCTGCGCGTGGTTGGTCCCCACGCGGTAGCGGTGCGCGTCGGCGTAGCTGAAGATGCGCGCGAGGAGCATCTTGTCGGGGCTGGCCGCGATCCCGGGCACGAAGTTCGAGGGGGCGAACGCCGCCTGCTCGATCTGCGCGAAGTAGTTCTCGGGGTTCCGGTCGAGCGTCATGGTGCCGACCTCGATCAGCGGGTAGTCGGCGTGGGGCCAGACCTTGGTGAGGTCGAACGGGTTGAACCGGTAGCTCTTCGCGTCCTCGTACGGCATGACCTGCACGGACAGCGTCCACGAGGGGAAGTCGCCGCGGTCGATGGCGGAGGACAGGTCGCGGAGGTGGAAGTCCGCGTCCTCACCGGCGATCTGGTCGGCCTGCTCCTGGCTCAGGATCTCGACGCCCTGATCGGTCTTGAAGTGGTACTTGACCCAGAAGCGCTCGCCGGCGGCGTTGATCCACTGGTAGGTGTGCGAGCCGAACCCGTCCATGTGCCGCCACGAGGAGGGGAGGCCGCGGTCGCCCATGAGCCATGTGACCTGGTGGGCCGACTCGGGCGAGAGGGTCCAGAAGTCCCACTGCATGTCGTGGTCGCGCAGGTGGCTGCCGGGCAGGCGCTTCTGCGAGCGGATGAAGTCGGGGAACTTGATGCCGTCGCGGATGAAGAAGACGGGGGTGTTGTTGCCGACGAGGTCGTAGTTGCCCTCGCTCGTGTAGAACTTCAGCGCGAAGCCGCGGGGGTCGCGCCAGGTGTCGGGCGAGCCCTGCTCGCCGGCGACAGTGGAGAACCGCGCGAGCATCTCGGTCTCGACTCCGGGCTGGAAGAGCGCGGCACGCGTGTAGGCGCTGACGTCGGCGGTGGTGGTGAAGCGTCCGAAGGCTCCGCCGCCCTTGGCGTGGACGACCCGCTCCGGGATGCGCTCGCGGTTGAACTGGGCCAGCTTCTCGACGAGGTAGTGGTCGTGGAGCGCGAGGGGTCCGTCGGCTCCGACGCTCAGCGAGTGGTCGTCACTCGCGACCGGTGCTCCGGAGTTCGTGGTGGTGAATCGTTCCTCGGTCATGTTCCTCCTGTCGGCGAGGGGCACGGAGCCCGCCGCTGCGGTGTAGCGGATGTCGGTCAGTGGGCCAGGGCCAGGCAGTCGGGGCAGGTGCCCCAGAACGTGACGTCGGCGGTGTCCACGGCGAAGCCGCTCGCGGTCTGCGGATGCAGGCACGGCGCCTCCCCGACGACGCAGTCGACGTCGGCCACGGCCCCGCAGCGCCGGCACACCACGTGGTGGTGGTTGTCGCCGACCCGCAGCTCGAACCGGCGGGGGTGGCCCTCCGGCTCGATGCGGCGGACGATCCCGGCGTCGGTGAACGCCGAGAGCACTCCGTAGACGGCCTGGGCCGAGGCCTCGGGGAGGCCCTCGCGCACTCGGGCCAGGACCGCGTCGACCCCGGAGTGCGGGTGCTCCTCGAGAGCGAGGAGCACCGCGCGCCGGGTGGCTGTGACCTTGAGCCCGGAGGCTCGGAGCCGCTCGTCCACTGTCGTCATGCCGAGGACACTACCCGAGTTGTCTTGAGCGGATCAAAACAACGGGCGGCGTGGCGCGCTCGTCCGGGTGAACGGCCGGGAACGCTCCGGCGGCCACGCGGAGGCTCCGATCAGGCGACCGGACCCTCGACCAGCACGACCTGGGCGGAGCGGGCGGCGCCCGCGGAGTCGGTCCACGAGATCGTCACCGACTCCCCGGGCTCGCGCTGCGCGAGCGAGGCGGACAGCTGGTCGGCCGAGGCGACGGCGACCCCGTCGACCGCGGTGACGACGTCCCCCGCCTCGAGGCCCGCCTGCGCGGCCGGCCCGCCCTCGACGACTCCGCCGATCACGGCGCCGGACTCGGTGGTCGCGAGCGCGCGCGAGGTCGGCGACGCGGTGCCGGAGGAGAGGGAGACGCCGAGGAAGGCCGGATAGCCGATCTCGACGGTGGCCGTGTCGGCGCCCGCCTCGATGGTGGCCACGATGTCCAGGGCCTTCGAGATCGGGATCGCGAAGCCGGTGATGTCGGCCGTTCCGCTGGAGGCGGCGGTGTCCATCCCCACGACGCGGCCGGCGGAGTCGACGAGCGGGCCGCCGGAGTCGCCGGAGACGATGTCTGCGTCCGTCTGGATCAGCCCGGTCAGCGTCTCGGCGGAGATCCCCGACTCGGAGCGGGTGGTGATCTGCTGATCGAGACCGGTGACCGTGCCGGTGGCGGCGACCAGGTCGCCCGTCCCTCCCGCGTTGCCGACGGCGGTCACGGTGTCGCCCACAGCGACCCCGTCCGTGTCGAGCGAGGCGGGGGTGAGGCCGGAGGCGTCCTCCAGCTGCAGGACGGCGACGTCGTTCGTCGCGTCAGTGCCGACGACGCGGGCGGTGTAGCTGCGGCCCGTCGACTCCACCGTGACCGAGATCGCGGTGGCGCCCTCGACGACGTGGTTGTTGGTGAGGATCATGCCGTCCGAGGTGAGGATCATGCCGGTGCCGGCCGAGCGGGCGCCCTGGTAGGTGAGCTCGGAGGTGATCGTGACGACGCCGGCGGTCTGCGCGGTGCTCGCGGCCACGGCGTCGGTCGCGCCGGTGGCCGGCTCGGCGGCGGAGGAGCCGCCCTGCGTCGAGCCGTACGGGGAGGAGCCGCCCTGCGTCGATCCGCCCCAGGAGGGGACGATCACGTACCCGCCGCCGAAGGATCCCCGCGAGCCGCCGGGATAGACGATCGTGGCGGCGCCGGCCGAGGCGGAGGAGGCCGCCTCGGTGCGGCCGGCGGTGGCGACTCCGCCTGCTGTCACTCCGATCAGCACGGCGAGGCCGAGGCCGCCGGCGATCAGCGCTCGACGACGACGACGGCGGTCGTCCGCGCGCAGCGCGCGCACCTCGTCGGCGCCCGTCGCCTCGGTGGTGGCGGGCTGGTCGGTGAGCTCTCGCTCGTCGGATTCGTGTCGCTCGTTCATGGTGTCGTCCTCGTGCCGGGGCCGCCCCTGACGGCGACCGGTTCCCATTCCACGCCCGGCCTCCCGGCGCCGCCTGGATGCCGCTTATGCGGTTCCTATGAGCGCTCACCTCCCCGAATGGTTGTAGCGTCAACCAAAAGCGGGTAGCGTCTCCGCGTGACCATCTCCTCCCCCGACCTGCTCGCTCCCGACACCGCGATGGGCGCGGTGACCCTCCGCGTCGCCGACCTCGACGGGATGATCGCCTACTACCGCGACGCCGTGACGCTCGAGCTGCTCTCGCACGACGGACCGGTCGCGGTGCTCGGCCGCGGCGGAGTGCCGGCCGTGATCCTCCAGCACGCGCCCGAGCTGGTGCACGCCTCGCCGCGCAGCGCCGGCCTCTTCCACACGGCGATCCTCTTCGAATCGGAGGCGGCGCTCGCCGCGGCCGTGTACAGCGTCGCGACCCGGCACCCCGGCTCCTTCACCGGCAGCTCCGACCACCTGGTCAGCAAGGCCTTCTACTTCGACGACCCCGAGCACAACGGCGTCGAGCTCTACTGGGACCGCGACCGCACGCAGTGGTCGTGGACGCACGGGCGGATCGAGATGAGCACGCTCTTCCTCGACCCGAACGCGTTCCTGCAGGAGCACCTCACCGAGGAGTCGATCGCGCAGCCGCGCCTCGGCGGCGCCTCCGTCGGCCACGTGCACCTGAGTGTGGGCGACGTCGCCACGGCGAAGGAGTTCTACGTCGACCGGCTCGGCTTCGAGACGACGATCGCGTACGGCGGGCAGGCGCTCTTCGTCTCGGCGGGCGGCTACCACCACCACATGGCGATGAACACCTGGAACTCGGCGGGCGCCGGACGCCGGCAGCAGGCCCTCGGCCTCGGACAGGTGGAGATCATGGTGCCCGGCGCCGACGACCTCGGCGCGCTCGGCGAGCGGCTGGCCCGCTCCGGAGTCGCCACCCGCGACGACGGCCGCACCCTCGCCTTCGAGGACCCCTGGGCGAACGCGATCCGCGTCACGACCTCCTGAGCGCCGCCGACCGCGGGGACCCCCGCGGGTACGATGGTCGCGCGGAAGACCGCACTCCCCCGAGACTCCGGAGAACACGGTGCCCACGATCGTCGTTGAAGTCATGCCCAAGGCCGAGCTGCTCGACCCGCAGGGGAAGGCCGTCGCCGGCGCGCTCGCGCGACTGGGCCACTCCGCCCTCCACGGCGTGCGGGTGGGCAAGCGCTTCGAGATCACCGTCGACGAGGTGACCGACGAGGTGCGCGCCTCGGTGCAGCGCATCGCCGACGAGATGCTCTCGAACTCGGTGATCGAGGACGTCGTCGGGATCCACTACCCGGCGGAGGCCGCCCGATGAGGATCGGCGTCATCACCTTCCCCGGCTCGCTCGACGACCGCGACGCCCAGCGCGCCGTCCGGTTCGCGGGCGCGGAGCCGGTCGCGCTGTGGCACGGCGACCACGACCTCGACGGCGTCGACGCGATCGTCCTGCCGGGGGGCTTCTCCTACGGCGACTACCTGCGCTGCGGCGCCATCGCCTCCCACTCCCCGATCATGCGCGAGGTCGTCGACGCGGCGAACGCCGGGACCCCGGTCCTCGGCATCTGCAACGGCTTCCAGATGCTCACCGAGGCGCACCTGCTGCCCGGCGGCCTGATCGCGAACGACATCGGATCCTTCGTCTGCCGCGACCAGCGCCTGATGGTCGCGAGCACCGAGACCGCCTGGACGAACGGCTTCGAGCCCGGCCAGGAGATCACGATCCCGCTGAAGAACGGCGAGGGCGGCTACATCGCCTCGGCCGACACGCTGCTCGAGCTCGAGGCGGAGGGACGCGTCGTCGTCCGCTACCTCGGCCACAACCCGAACGGCTCCATGAACGACATCGCCGGCATCAGCAACCGCCGCGGCAATGTGGTGGGGCTCATGCCGCACCCGGAGCACGCCGTCGAGGAGGGCTTCGGGCCCGACACGGCCGCCGCGATGCGCTCGGGCGTGGACGGGCTGACCTTCTTCACGTCGGCGCTGAAGTCGCTGCTCGCCTCCGCCTGACGCATCCGGTCCGGCCGGCTCCGCCCGCCCGCGACGCACGAGACCCCCGGTTCCGGCCGGGGGTCTCGTGCGTGATGGGCGATGTTCGCGGCGCCGGTCAGGGCCCGGTCAGCACCTCGGGCTCCGGAGTCATCGAGATGGTGGGGATCGAGGCGGTGATCACGGTGCCGTCGGAGCGGCGGGTGCCCTCGATGTCGGACGTGGTCGGCGCGCCGTGCAGCCGGCGGCCCTGGTGCGTGAGCGGGACGCGCACGGGGCTGCCGGCAGCGACGTGCACGCGCTCGTCGCGGACGGTGATCGCGGCGGAGTCGCCGGTCTCGACCGTCAGCAGGACCTCGGTCTGCGTCACCTCGACGCGCACGCGCGTGCCGTGGAGGGTGATGCGGAAGGCGAGGCGGTCCCAGTCGTCGGGCAGGCGCGGGTCGAGCGTGATCCGGCCGCCGTGGTCGCGCATCCCGCCGAAGCCGTAGACGAGGGCGCTCCAGACGCCGCCCGTCGAGGCGACGTGGATGCCGTCCGCGGTGTTGCGGTGCAGGTCGGCGAGGTCGACGAACAGCGCCGACAGGAAGTAGTGGCGGGCCAGGTCGCTGTAGCCGACCTCGGCGGCGATGATCGACTGCACGACGGCCGACAGGGTCGAGTCGCCGGTGGTCAGCGCGTCGTAGTACTCGAAGTCGGCGCGCTTCTGCTCGGCGGTGAACTCGTTGCCCTGCAGCAGCAGCGCGAGCACGACGTCGGCCTGCTTGAGCACCTGGAAGCGGTAGATCACCAGCGGGTGGAAGTGCAGCAGCAGCGGGCGCTTGCTCGCGGGGGTGTTCTCGAGGTCCCACAGCTCCTTCTCGAGGAAGGCCGCGTCCTGCGGGTGGATGCCCGCCCGCGCGTCGAAGGGGATGTGCATCTTCTCGGCGGCGCGCGCCCACTCGAGCACCTCGCCCTCGTCGAGAGCGAGGCGGTCGGCCATCCGCTCGTACGCGGCGGGCTCGACGGCCTTCAGCAGCTCGACGGCGCGGGCGGCCGAGCGGAGGTTCGCCCGGGCCATGACGTTCGTGTACAGGTTGTCGTTGACGACGGTCGTGTACTCGTCCGGCCCCGTCACTCCGTGGATGTGGAAGTGGTCGTCGCCGTTGCTGCGCCAGAAGCCCAGATCGGCCCACATCCGCGCGGTCTCGACGAGGATGTCGATCGCTCCGCGGGCGAGGAAGTCGTCGTCGCCCGTGGCACCCACGTACTGCATGAGCGCGTAGGAGATGTCGGCGTCGATGTGGTACTGAGCGGTGCCGGCGGCGTAGTACGCCGACGACTCCTGCCCGTTGATGGTGCGCCAGGGGAACAGCGCGCCGCGCTGGTTGAGCTCGGAGGCGCGCGCGCGGGCCGCCTCGAGCATGTTCTGCCGGAAGCGCAGGGCGTTCCGGGCGACGAGAGGCGCCGTGTAGCTGAGGAACGGGAGGACGTAGACCTCGGTGTCCCAGAAGTAGTGGCCGCCGTAGCCGGAGCCCGAGACGCCCTTGGCCGCGACTCCGCCGCCGTCGGTGCGGGCGGTGGACTGGGCGAGCTGGAAGAGGTTCCAGCGGGTGGCCTGCTGGATCGCGGGCTGGCCGTCCAGCTGCACGTCGGAGCGGGTCCAGAAGTCGTCGAGCCACTCGCGCTGCTTGACGAACTGCTCCTCGACCGGCGTCTCGCGGGCGCGGTCGAGCGTGCGGTCGCAGCGGTCGGCGAGCTCGCGCACGGGCACGCCGCGGGAGGTGTGGTAGGTCAGCGTCTTGACCAGGCGGACCGGCCGGCCGGCCTTGGCCTTCACGCGGTAGACGTGCTTGGCGAGGTCGTCGTCGATCTGGGAGGTCTGGTCCCACTCGTTCTCGGTCTCGAGCTGGTGCTCGGCGCCGCAGGCGACGGTCATCTGGGAGTTGGTGGTCCGGTAGCCGAGGAGGTAGCGGGTGCCGCTGACGCGCTTGAGGCGCGGCTGGAGCACGCGGTCCTCGAACGACTCCGCCTTGCGCGGGTCGAAGCCGGCCCCCTCGCTGCCGGAGGGGGCGTGGTACTCGTCGACGCCGTCCTGGCGGTTGAGGATCTGGCTCGAGATCAGCACGGACGCGTCGTGGTCGAGCATCTCGACCTCGTAGTCGAGGATCGCGAGGTGCCGGTCGGTGAACGAGACCAGGCGGCGCGAGCGGATCAGGACGCGCTTGCCGGAGGGGGTGCGCCACTCCAGCTCGCGGGTGAGCACGCCGTTCGCGAAGTCGAGGCGGCGCGAGTAGGCGAGGACGTCGGCCTCGCTCAGCACGAAGGGCTCGTCGTCGACGTAGAGGCGGATGATCTTGGCGTCCGGCACGTTGACGATGGTCTGGCCGACGCGGGCGAAGCCGAACGCCTCCTCCGCGTGGCGGATGGGCCAGGTCTCGTGGAACCCGTTGATGAAGGTGCCGTAGGCGTAGCCGTCGCGCCCCTCCTCCACGTTGCCGCGGAGGCCGAGGTAGCCGTTGCCGGTGGCGAAGAGCGTCTCGGTGCGGCCCTGCAGCTCGGAGGCGAACTCGGTCTCGACGAGGGCCCACTCGTCGATCGGGAAGCGGTTCCGGTCGAGCGGGTCGGAGGTGATGGGGTTCATGCGGCGTCCTCGGGGGCGGGAGCGGTGGGGAGGAAGGGGAGCAGCTCGGCCAGGTCGTCCACGACCAGGTCGGCGCCGTGCTCGAGCAGGGTGTCGGCCCCGACTCCGCGGTCGACGCCGACGACGAGGCCGAAGCCGCCCGCGCGGCCTGCCGCGACTCCGGAGTGCGCGTCCTCGAGGACGGCGCACTCGGCGGCCGGGAGGCCGAGGAGCTCGGCCGCGTAGAGGTAGGTGTCGGGCGCGGGCTTGCCGGCGATCGAGCGCTCGGCGGCGAGGAGCCCGTCCACGACGACCTCGAAGCGGTCGCGGAGGCCGGCCGCCTCGAGCACCGGCACGCCGTTGCGGGAGGAGGTGACGACGGCGACCTGCACGCCCGCGGCGATCGCGGCGTCGACGAAACGGAGCGAGCCCGGGTAGGGAGCGACGCCGGTCTCGGCGAGGGTGCGGTTGAAGGCGTCGTTCTTGCGGTTGCCGAGCCCGCAGACGGTCTCGAGCGACGGGTCGTCCTCGGGCGCGCCCTCGGGGAGGGTGATGCCGCGCGAGGCGAGGAGCGCCCGGACGCCGTCGTACCGCGGGCGTCCGTCGATGTACCGGAAGTAGTCGGCGTCGGTGTAGCCCTCGGCGATCCCGCGCGAGGAGAGGTACTCCGTGAACAGCCGCGACCAGGCCTGCATGTGGACGTCGGCGGTCGGCGTGAGCACGCCGTCGAGGTCGAACAGGAGCGCGCGGACGCCGCGGAGGGCGGAGGCGTCGGGGCGCGTCGGGGATGCAGTCACGGCGGGGAGGACCTCTGATCGGGGGCAGGCGTTCGGCGGTTCCGCCGATGACGGTCGTCCGCCGCGGACTGCAGGTATCGTATACGCCCCCCGGCCGCCGTGTGGAACCGTTTACACGTCCGTCATCTGCGCGCCGCCGGGGGCGTCGATCCGCTCGGGGGCGAGGCGGTGCCGCCCGAGGGGGAGCATCAGCGGAGTGCCCGAGGTCGGGTCGGTGATGATGCGGCTGTCGAGGCCGAACACGGCGAGCACCGTCTCCTCGGTGAGCACCGCGGCCGGGGTGCCGGAGGCGTGCACCGCGCCGTGCGCGATGGCCACGAGGTGGTCGGCGTAGCGGGCGGCCATGTTGAGGTCGTGCAGCACCATCACCACCGTCGTCCCGCGGGTGCGGTTGAGGTCGACGAGCAGGTCGAGCACCTCGATCTGGTGGCTGACGTCGAGGAAGGTGGTCGGCTCGTCCAGCAGCAGCACGTCGGTCTCCTGCGCGAGGGCCATCGCGATCCAGACGCGCTGGCGCTGCCCGCCGCTGAGCTCGTCGACGGAGCGGTCGGCCAGGGCGGCGGTGTCGGTCGCGTCGAGCGCGGTCGCGACGGCCTCGTCGTCGTGGGCGCTCCAGCGGCTCAGCATCCCCTGGTGCGGATGGCGGCCGCGGCCGACGAGATCCGCGACGGTGATGCCCTCCGGGGCGATCGGCGACTGCGGGAGGAGGCCGAGCGTGCGGGCGAGCTGCTTCGCCGGCGTCCGGTGCACGGCCCTGCCGTCGAGCAGCACGGCGCCGGAGCGGGGCGCGAGCAGGCGCGACATCGAGCGCAGGAGCGTCGACTTGCCGCAGGCGTTCGCTCCGACGATCGCGGTGATGCGGCCGGGCGGGACGACGAGGTCGAGGCCGTCGACGACCGTCCGGTCGCCGTAGCCGAGGGTGACCCCCTCGGCCGTCAGGGTGTGCGCGGTGGTCACAGTGAGCCTCCCGCTCTGTTGCTGCGGACGATGAGGTAGACGAGGTAGGGCGCCCCGAGGACGCCGGTGACCACTCCGACCGGGTAGCGCAGGCCCAGCCCGAACTGCCCGACGAAGTCGGCGACGAGCACGAGCAGCGCGCCGACGAGGGCCGAGGGGATGAGGAGCGACGCGCCGGGCCCGATCAGGCGGGCGGCGATCGGGCCGGAGAGGAAGGCCACGAACGCGATCGGGCCGGCGGCGGCCGTCGCGAAGGCGATCAGCCCGACCGCGGCGACGATCACGACGAGGCGGGTGGCGTTCACGCGGATGCCGAGCGCGGAGGCGGTGTCGTCGCCGAGCTGCGTGGCGGAGAGGTCGCGCGAGCGCGAGAGCAGGACGGGGGTGAGGACGACGACCGCGGCGAGGACCGGCACGACCTCGCTCCAGCTCGCGCCGTTGAGGCTCCCGGTGAGCCAGCGGGACGCCTCCTGCAGGTCCCACGCGGCGGCCTGCGAGAGCACGTAGGCGGTGAGGGAGTCGAGCATGGCGGCGACCCCGATGCCGATCAGGATCAGCCGGGTGCCGGCGACTCCGCTGCGGTGGGACAGGGCGTAGACGAGCAGGGCGACCACGAGTCCCGCGACGATCGCGAGGGCCGAGACCTGCGCGGCCCCGAGCGAGAGCGTCACGATCGCGAAGGCCGCGGCGGCGCTCGCCCCGGCGCTGATCCCGATGATGTCGGGGCTGGCGAGCGGGTTGCGGAGCATGGTCTGGAAGCTCACTCCGCCGAGCCCGAAGCACAGGCCCACCAGCAGGGCGAGGACGGCGCGCGGGAGGCGGAGGCGCCCGACGGTGAAGCTCGCGCCGGGGACCTGCTCGCCGAGGATCACGCGCAGCACCTCGTCGGGCGAGTAGACGGTCTGGCCGACCAGCAGGGAGACGGCGAGGACGGCCGCGATCAGGACAGCGAGCACGGCGACGACGATCCGGCGGCGGGCCCCGCGGCGGCGGCGGCCGGCCGCGACGGCGCGAGCGGTGGCGGAGGGCGCCTCAAGCAGCGGGGTCACAGCTCGCGCACCTTCTGGCGGCGGACGATCGCGATGAACACCGGGGCGCCGACCAGCGCGGTGACGATGCCGACGTCGATCTCGCTCGGGCGCGCGACGACGCGGCCGACGATGTCCGCCGCGATCAGGAGGACGGCGCCGGTCACCGCCGAGAACGGCAGCAGCCAGCGGTGGTCCACGCCGACGAGGAGGCGGCAGGCGTGCGGGACGACCAGGCCGACGAAGCCGATGGGCCCCGTGACCGCGGTCGTCGCTCCGCAGAGCACGACCGCGCCCAGGGCGGCCCCGCCGCGCGCGAGGGCGACCCGCTCCCCCAGGCCCGCGGCGAGCTCGTCGCCGAGCGCGAGGGTGTTGAGGCTCTTGGCCGAGAGCACGCAGAGGACGAGGCCGGCCAGGAGGAAGGGGAGCACCTGCGCGATGCTCGCGGACGTGGCGCCGCCCACTCCGCCGATCTGCCAGGAGCGGATGCCGCCCGCGATGTCGGCGCGCGGCAGGACGATCGCGCTGATCACCGAGACCAGCGCGGCCGAGGTGGCGGCCCCGGCCAGGGCGAGTTTGAGCGGAGTCGCGCCGCCGCGCCCGAGCGACCCGACCGTGTAGACGAAGACCGCGGCGACCGCGGCCCCGCCGATCGCGACCCAGACGTAGGCGGCGGAGCTCGTCAGTCCGAAGAAGACGATGCCCGTCACGACCGCGAGCGAGGCTCCGGTGTTCACCCCGAGGATGCCGGGGTCGGCCAGCGGATTGCGGGTCACCCCCTGCATCAGCACGCCGGCGACGCCGAGGGCCGCGCCCGCGATCGCGGCGAGCACGGTGCGCGGGATGCGCTTGGCGACCGCGGCCTGCGCGAATCCGTCCGTGGACCCGCCGAACGCGGCGACCACGTCGCTCCACGCCACCTCCCGCGACCCCACCAGCACCGAGACCACGGCGGCGGCGAGCAGCACGGCCACGGCCGCGACCAGCCAGAGGGCGCGCAGCCGCCTCGGGCGGCGCACGGCGGCGACGCCCGAGGCGGCGGGAGGAGCGGCGAGGGTCACGCGGGTCGGATCCCGGCTCAGGCGGCCGGAGTGCTCTGCGCGGCCTTGGCGGCGGCCTCGTCGAGCAGGTCCAGGTAGTCGTCGAGGACCCACGAGATCGAGAGCGGCGTCGGGTTGGCGGCGGTGCCGAGCGGGGTGGAGGGCAGGCGCACGATGGCGTCGTCGGCGACCGCGGGGATCTGCGAGAGCAGCGGGTCGGCCTTGAGGGTGCTCACGAGCTCGTCGTCGCCGTAGGTGACGATCACGTCGACGTCGCTGAACGCGTCGGCCTGCTCGGCGCTCTGCGTGAGCGAGAACTTGTCGGTCGCGGCGGAGGCGGTGGCGATGCTGCCCGGGGTCGCCATGCCGAGGTCCTCGAAGAACGCGGGGCGGGTGTCGTGCGAGGTGTAGAAGCTGACCTGGCTGAGGTCCGTCGGGTCGACGTGGGTGAGGAACATCGCCGAGGTGCCGGCCAGCTGCGGGTGCGCGGCGACCTTCTCCTCGATCTCGCCCTCGAGCTCGGTGATCAGGGCGGCGCCCTCGTCGGCCCTGCCCATCGCCTCGCTGTTCAGCGTGATCATGTCGCGCCAGGAGGTGCCCCAGGCGGTCTCGGGGTAGGCGACGACGGGGGCGATCTCGCTCAGGGTGTCGTAGTCCTCCTGCGTGAGGCCGGAGTAGGCGGCGAGGATGACGTCCGGGTCGGTGTCCGAGACTGCCTCGAAGTCGATGCCGTCGGTCTCGTCGAAGAGGACGGGGGTCTCGGCGCCGAGCTCGTCGAGCTTCTCGCTCACCCAGGGGAGGAGCCCGTCGCCGTCGTCGTCGCCGAAGTTGGCGGCGGCCATGCCCACGGGGACGACACCCAGCGCGAGCGGGACCTCGTGGTTGGCCCAGTTGACGGTCGCCACGCGCTCGGGGGCCGACTCGATGGTGGTGGTGCCGAGAGCGTGCTCGATCGTGATCGGCGTGAAGCCGCTGTCGGCGGCGGCGTCGTCTCCGGCGGCCGAGCCGCTGCAGCCGGCGAGGCCGATCGTCAGCGCGGTGGCGGCGAGCAGGGCGAGGGGCGTGGTGGCGCGGGGCATGGGTCCCTTTCGAGAGGCTGTGCGGGAGGCGGCGCAGGGTCCGAGTGGACCGGCACTAAGGACAGCCTAACCAAAGAATGTGCGTGCTCTCAGCCCCGATTCCTCGCCTCCCGAGGTCGGAGGCGCCCCGAGGCGCCGCTCGCAGAGCCCGGAGACGGCACTGCCACGGCCGCGGACGTCACGCCGTCGCGAGCCTCTCGACGGTGCGCAGGTTCCGGGTCGTGGTGCTCGAGCGGTAGGCGGAACGGGCGAGGATCCTCGCGACCGGAGTGTCCGTCGAGGAGCCGCGCGGGCAGCGCCAGTAGAGGACACCGGCACCCCGGGCGACGAGCTCGACCGCCGGATCCGGCTCGCCGATCGCGGCCTGCGCGGCGTCGAGCGCCTCCTCGTCCGAGCCGAAGACGACGTACGGATGCGCCTCCTCGTCGATCCGCGGGAACGGGTAGGCGGCGAGCACCGCGGCGAGCGCCTCCTGCGTCACGAGCACGATCCAGGCGTCGTAGCCGAACCGCTCGGCGAGCGCCGCCTCGAGCGCGGGCTTCAGCTCGGCGGCCGGGCGGTCGGAGTCGAAGGCCGCGTTGCCGCTCGCGAGGACCGTCCGCACCCGGTCCACGCCGATCCCGGCGACCGTCTCGGCGAGCTCGGCGCTGCGGACGGTGCGGCCGTTGACGTTCACTCCGCGGAGGAGGGCGAGGAACCGGGTCATGCGGCCGACGGTAGCGTGACGGCATGGCGCGCGGAAGCGGACGACGACGACCCCGGCGGACCCTCGAGGAGGAGATCCTGCGGGCGAGCGAGCGCGGACCCGGGGCGAGGACGCGGGCGGAGACCGTCCCTCCCTCTGGACGCCGGCTGGTGGCGCCGCCCGCCTCGGGCACCCTGCTCCACCTCGACGTGGACGCGCTGGTGGCGCTCGCCGCGCGGGAGGACCTGCTGATCGCGCTGGAGCGGCGGATCGGCGAGCACGCGGTGGCCGCGACTCCGGTGCTCTCGTGGTGGTCGGCGACTCCGTCGGTCCCGGGCGAGGAGGAGGAGCGCCGGCTCGACGCGCTCGTGCTGCGGACGGTGGAGCTCGGGGCGGGGCCGGCCGAGGACGTGGACTCGCGGCTGCGGGAGCTGGCGCACGAGGGCGATCTGGACGAGCTGGGCGCCGCACTGGCGCTGCTCGCGCGGGTCCCGGATCCGCCGGCGGCGTTCCAGGATCCGGACGGGTTCCTGCGCGTGACGGTCCCGGAGTCGCCGTTCGAGCGGCGGCTCGAGGTCCTCGCGGAGGCGCAGGGCCGGGCGGGCGAGCTGCTGGTGCTGCTGCGCGACTGCGCGTTCACCGCGACCCTGCCGCGGCGGCGCTCGGCGATCGCGGCGATGAGCGGGCGGATCAGGGCGGCCGCGGACCCGGGGCGCCTCGACTCCCGGCGGCTGGACGAGCTCGCGGAGGCGGTGGACGCGGCGCTCGAGAAGCGGTGGACCGTGCTCTGACGGCGGTCCGCGTTACGGGCGCGCCCGTCGCGGTGACCGTTCGCGCACCGGTTCAGCCCCCGCGCACCCCGGGTGAATAGGCTGGACGGATGCCTCTCACCGGTCTCGACCTCCGCCGCTTCCCCGCCGCCCTGAACGACGAGGGCGGTCCCGACGCCGCCACCGCCGCGTGGGCCACCGCGATCAACGCGGGCTTCCACGAGAAGGAGTTCACGCCGGAGAAGCTGCGCGACTGGGCCGAGCACATGGTCGCCGACCAGCGCGTGCTCACCGCGGTCGTCGACTCCTCCGCCCCGGAGGGGCTCGACGGCGCGGGCGTGCCGGTCGGCACCTACGCGGCGTTCCCCGGGGCCCTGCAGGTCGGCGGGGGACGCGAGCTGCCGGCGCACCTGGTGTCGCAGGTGACCGTGCGGCCCACGCACCGGCGCCGCGGCATCCTGCGCGCGATGATCACCGAGGACCTGCGCCTGGCGAAGGAGGCCGGCACCCCGGTCGCCGCGCTCACGGCGAGCGAGGCCTCCATCTACCGCCGGTTCGGCTTCGGCCGCTCGGCCTTCACCCGCTCGATCCGCGTCGACACCGGGCCGCGCTTCGGCCTGCAGACCGAGCCCGCCGGCCGCGTCGAGGTGGTCGCGACGAGCTGGCTGCAGCCGCGCATCCCCGCGGTGTTCGCCGCGTTCCAGGCGTCGACCCCCGGCTCGCTGACCCGCCAGTCGCGCTACGAGGCGAACTCCGTCGGCACCGCGTCCGGCGAGACCACGCCCGGCCTCGACGTCCGCTCGGCCGTCCACCTCGACGAGGAGGGGACGCTCGACGGCTTCGTGACCTACCGCGCGGTCGGGCCCGAGGACGACAAGACCCTCGAGATCGTCGACCTCGTCGCCCCCGGCGCCGACGCCTATCTCGCGCTCTGGGGCTACCTCGGCGCGGTCGACCTCGCCTCCGCGGTGACCTGGGACATGGCGCCGGTGGACGATCCGCTGACCTGGGCGCTCCGTGACGCGCGCGTGGTGCAGGTGAGCCACGTGGGCGACCTGATCTGGCTGCGGATCCTCGACGTCGCCGCCGCGTTCTCGGCCCGGCCGTGGACCGCTGACGGCTCGGTCGTGGTCGAGGTGGCCGACGGGCTCGGGCTCGCCGACGGCCGCTACCGCCTCACCGCCTCGGGCGGCTCCGCCACCGTGGAGCGCACCGGGGACGAGGCCGAGCTCGCGCTGGACGTGGCCGACCTGGGCTCGCTGCTGCTGGGCTCGGTGCGGCCGTCGATCCTGGCGAAGGCCGGGCTGGCGCGCGTCACGGGCGAGGCGGGGCGGATGGACCGCCTGTTCGCGCCGATCGCGACGCCGTACTGCATCTCGTTCTTCTAGGGGCACCGCCCTCTCGGCGGCAGCGCGCGGCCGGCGGTGTCCGACTCCCGTGCCGCCGCCGCCCCCGCGCATCCGCGGCCGCCGCGGACTGCCAGCCGCCTCCGGGCGTCCGCGCATCCCGCGTCGGTCATGCTGGAGGACCCGTCCCCGACACCGGCAGGAGTTCCGCGTGGGTGCATCCGTGATCGTCGACGTCATCGTCGTGCTGAGCCTCATCGGCGCGCTCGTCGACGGTCTGCGGCGCGGTCTGCTCCGGACCCTCGGCGGTCTCGCCGGGATCGTCGCGGGCGCGATCGGCGCCTCGTTCGCCGTGCCCGCCGTCTCGTCGTGGGCGGCCGGCAGCGAGTGGCGCCTGCTCGCCGTGATCGGCACCGCCGTGCTGCTGCTGGGCGTCGGCTACGCGATCGGAGCGACGCTCGGCGCGGTCATCGGCCGCGGAGCCTACCGGGTGAAGCTCGGTCTGCTCGACCGGCTCGCGGGCGGCGTCGCCGGCGTCGCGATCTCCGGCCTGGTCTGGATCGCCGTCACCTCGGCCGTCTCCCTCCTCGGCGTCCCCCTCGTCACGACCTCGGTCGCCGGCTCGACGGTCATCCGCACGATCGACGACCTCACCCCCTCCCCCGTCCGCGCCTTCCTCGCCCAGCTGCAGTCGACCGTGGTCGACGAGGGCACGTCCTGGGTCGTCGAGGCGCTCGACGCTCCGACCCAGGCGCCCGCGATCCCGGACGTCTCGACCGACGACCCGGAGGTCGCCGCCGCCACCCGCTCGGTCGTGCGCGTCTCCGGCACGGCCTGGGCCTGCGACGTCGGAGTGACGGGCAGCGGCTTCGTCGTCTCGGACGACCGCGTCATCACCAACGCGCACGTGGTCGGCGGAGTCTCGCAGCCGGTCGTCGAGGCGCCGGGCGAGGCCCCGCGCACCGGCCGCGTCGTCTACCTGGACCCGGCCGCCGACCTCGCCGTGATCGCCGTCGACGGGCTCGACGCGTCTCCGCTCCCGCTCGACGACGCCGTCGCCGCCGGGGACGACGCCGTGGTCGCGGGCTACCCCTTCGGCGGCCCGCTGACCCTCGGCTCGGCCGAGATCTCCTCCGACGCCACGGTCTCGCTGATGGTCGACGGAGCACCGACCTCACGGGAGGTGCTGACCCTCGCCGCCGTCGTCAACCAGGGCAACTCGGGCGGCCCGCTGCTCTCTCTCGAGGGCACCGTGTCGGGCGTCGTCTTCGGCAAGGCCGCCTCCGTCGACAACGTCGGCTACGCCATCCCGCTCTCGGTCCTCACTCCCGTGGTCGAGCAGGCCGCCTCGCTGACGGACGCCGTCGATCCGGGGGCCTGCCGCTCGAAGTGAGCGGTCACGGCAGCGGTCCGTCGACCAGCACGAGGGTGAGGTCGTCGAGCCGCACCGTCTCGGGCCGCGCCGACTCGAGGTAGGCGGACACGCGCGGATCGACGGGGAAGCGCGCCGACCGCTCGATCGCGATGGCGACGATCCCTGCGGACGACGGATCGGTCGTCACCCGGTCGCCGATGTAGGGCACGTAGACGCCCGAGGACATGCCCTGCGCGAGGACCAGGCCGCCGTCGAGGCCGCGCTCGCGCAGCACGTCGGCCACCCGCGCGATCCCGGTCGGCCGCTCCTGGGCGATCCCCGCCGAGGTGGCGATCGCGATCACGAGGGAGGCGGCCAGCAGCACCGCGCCGGCGCCGCGGGCGAGGGGTGCGGGCAGCACGATCCCGCCGCGCAGTGCCTCCGCGATGCCGATGCCCGCCAGCGCGCAGAGGAGCCACGCCCACGCCGCGTAGTAGTGCGGCAGCGCGACCGAGCTGATCGCCAGGTGGAACACGAGGAGGAGCAGCGTCGCGGCGCCCAGGTAGAGCACCAGCGCGCGGCGCCGCGGAGCGAGCAGGGCCAGCAGGGTCCCGAGGAGCAGCACGGCGAGCGCCGCCGGCCCGATGCCGACGACCATGAACCAGAGGTTCGCCCACCACGGAGGGAAGACGTACGCGGTCCCGGCGACCTCGATCAGGTGGCCGTCGGCGTTGTGCTCGGACTGGAACTCGAGCAGGTACCGGACCGCCTCGACCGGGTGCACCGGCAGGTAGGCGAGCACCCCGGTGACGACGAACGCGACGGAGAGGGCGAGGCCGCCCCGCAGAGCCCGGGCCCTGCTCCCCGACCACAGCAGCGGCAGCAGGAGCACGGGCGCGAGGACCGCGGTGGTCAGCTTCGAGGTGACCGACAGCGCCAGCAGCGCACCGGCCAGTGCGATCAGCCAGCCGCTCCGCCTGTCCGGGGAGGCGCGCGACCAGGTCCACGCCGCCGCCATCGCCGCGACGGCGAAGAGCACCATGAACGGCTCCAGGAGCGCGAGGCGGTCGATCCGGGTGCCGGCTCCCACGGCGGTGCGCGGGAGGAGGAGGAACAGGCCGGCCGGGACGAGCGCGAGCGTCGGGCCGAGCTCGCGCCGGAACCAGAGCCAGAGCACCACCCCGGTGAGGAACGCGGCCGCGCCGGCGGCGATCCTGCCCGCGAGCAGCCCCTCGCCGAGCAGCACCTGCGCGAGCCCGATCAGGTACTTCGCCGTCGGCGGATGCTCGAGGTTCGCGCTCACGTCGCCGTGCAGGTAGTCCCACCCCGCGGCGAGGTACACGGGCTCGTCCGACGAGATGTTCGCCGCTCCGAGGTTCCCGAAGCACTGGTAGAGCCCCCACAGCACGGTCCCGATCAGAGCCGCCCGCTTCACCCGCCCGATCCTAGGCGCCGCTGCCCGCACCGCTCCACCGGAGGGCCCGGGCCCCGGCGACCGCGGCGGGTAGGATCGACGCGCATCCCGTCCCCCTCCCCTGGAGCCTCCAGCACATGGCAGACAGCCGCACCGCCGTTCCCGACACCACTGCGAACGCGGAGGCGACGCCCGAGCGGGAGCAGCCCTACGCGGCCCTCGGACTCAAGCCCGACGAGTACGCGAGCATCCGCGAGATCCTCGGCCGCCGCCCCACGAGCGGCGAGCTCGCGATGTACTCGGTGATGTGGAGCGAGCACTGCTCCTACAAGTCGTCGAAGATGTACCTCCGCCAGTTCGGGCAGAAGGTCTCCCCCGCCATGAAGAAGAACCTCATGGTCGGCATGGGCGAGAACGCCGGAGTGGTCGACGTCGGCGAGGGCTGGGCCGTCACCTTCAAGATCGAGAGCCACAACCACCCGAGCTACATCGAGCCCTTCCAGGGTGCGGCGACGGGGGTCGGCGGCATCGTCCGCGACATCATCTCGATGGGCGCCCGGCCGGTCGCGGTCATGGACGCGCTGCGCTTCGGGGCGATCGACGACCCCGACACCGCGCGCGTGGTGCACGGCGTCGTGGCCGGCATCTCCTTCTACGGCAACTGCCTCGGCCTGCCGAACATCGGCGGCGAGACCTATTTCGACTCCGTCTACCAGGGCAACCCGCTCGTCAACGCGCTGGCCGTCGGCGTCCTCCGCCACGAGGACCTGCACCTCGCGAACGCCCGCGGCGTCGGCAACAAGGTCGTGCTCTTCGGGGCGCGCACCGGAGGCGACGGCATCGGCGGCGCGTCGATCCTCGCCTCCGACACCTTCGCCGACGGCGGACCGACCAAGCGTCCCGCGGTGCAGGTCGGCGACCCCTTCGCCGAGAAGGTGCTCATCGAGTGCTGCCTCGAGCTGTTCCGCAAGGACCTCGTCGAGGGCATCCAGGACCTGGGCGCCGCGGGCATCTCGTGCGCCACCTCGGAGCTGGCCTCCAACGGCGACGGCGGCATGTTCATCGAGCTCGACTCGGTGCTGCTGCGCGACCCCTCGCTCACGGCGGAGGAGATCCTCATGTCGGAGTCGCAGGAGCGGATGATGGCCGTCGTCACGCCCGAGAAGCTCGACGCGTTCCTCGAGGTCGTCGGCAAGTGGGACGTCGAGACCAGCGTGCTCGGCGAGGTCACCGACTCCGGCCGCCTCATCATCAACTGGCACGGCGAGGAGATCGTCAACGTCGACCCGCGCACCGTCGCGGTCGACGGCCCGGTCTACGAGCGCCCGATCGAGTACCCCTCCTGGCTCGACGCGCTGCAGGCCGACTCCTCCTCCCGCCTGCCCCGCTCGACCGGCGGCGACGCGCTGCGCGCCGAGACCCTGGCGCTCCTGGGCTCGGCGAACCTCGCCGACAAGAGCTGGATCACCTCGCAGTACGACCGCTACGTGCTCGGCAACACCGCGCTCAGCTACCCCGACGACGGCGGCATGGTCCGCGTCGACGAGGAGTCGGGCCTCGGCTTCGCGGTCGCGACCGACGCGAACGGGCGCTGGTGCCAGCTCGACCCGGCACAGGGCGCCCGCCTGGCGCTGGCGGAGGCGTTCCGCAATGTCGCCGTCACCGGAGCGACCCCGGTCGCCGTCTCGGACTGCCTCAACTTCGGCAGCCCCGAGAACCCCGAGGTGATGTGGCAGTTCCGCGAGGCCGTGGGCGCGCTCGCCGACGCCTGCCTCGAGCTCGAGATCCCCGTCACCGGCGGCAACGTCTCGTTCTACAACCAGACCGGCGACGTGCCGATCTTCCCGACCCCGGTCGTCGGCGTCCTCGGCGTGATCGACGACGTCGCGCGCCGCATCCCCTCCGGCTGGCAGGACGAGGGCGACAACCTCTACCTCCTCGGCACCACCCGCGACGAGCTCGACGGCTCCGCGTGGGCCGGCACCATCCACGACCACCTCGGCGGGCTGCCCCCGCAGCTCGACCTGGCCGCCGAGCGCGCGCTGGCTGAGCTGATCTCGGCGGGCGCGAAGGAGTCGCTCATCGCCTCCGCCCACGACCTCGCCGACGGCGGGCTCGTGGTGGCGCTGGCCGAGTCCGCGCTGCGCTTCGGCGTCGGCGCGCGCATCTGGCTCGACGAGCTGATGGAGCGCGACGGCGTCGACGCGACCGCCGCGCTGTTCTCGGAGTCGACCGGCCGCGTGCTCGTGTCGGTGCCGCGCGAGGACGACGTGAAGTTCCGCGGGCTCTGCGAGGGCCGGGGCTACCCGGTGCTGCGCATCGGAGTGACCGACGCGGCGACCCCCGCGGTCGAGGTGCAGGGTCTCTTCACGCTGCCGCTGGACGAGCTGCGCTCGGTGAACGGCGCCGTGCTGCCGCGCCACTTCGGCTGAGCCTCCGGGCGATCCGAGTCCGCAGGAGTCGCGGTGGTCGAGCTGGACCACCGCGACTTCTGCGGTACCGGCTCCGCTCCGGAGTTCCGTGATTACGGAATGTTTGCAATAGTGGAGGCATGACCTCCTCCCGAGACCTCGCCGGCGAGGTCGACGAGCTCCGAGCGCGGCTGGACCGCCTCGAGCGCGCCGACACCCCCGCCGCGCCCGCCGCCGACGATCCGCTCTGGGCCCTGACCGCTCTCCGCGAGCGCCTGCCCTCTCCCGGCGGAGTCGTCTTCGCCGGCTCGGTCGCCACTCCGGCCGGCCCCGTCGAGTGGCAGTACGGCCTCAGCACCGACGCGTTCTTCGAGCGCGACTGGGGAGCGAGCCCCGGGCCGACCGCGCTCGCCGCGCTGGGCAGCCCCGTGCGCCTGCGGTTCCTGCAGGCGGTGGCCGGCGGAGTCGAGACCGTCGCGCAGCTCGCCGAGAGCGAGGGCGCGGGCACCACCGGGCAGATCTACCACCACGTCAACCAGCTGGTCGCCGCCGGCTGGCTGGAGGCGCGCGGCCGCGGTCGCTACGGCGTCCCGCCGGAGCGCCTCGTCCCCCTGCTCGTGATCCTGCTCGCCTCCGGAGGACCCCGATGACCCGCCGCCGCCTCGCTCTCGCCGCCGCATCCGCCGCGGCCGTCGTCCTGCTCGGCGGAGTGCTGCTCCGTCCCTCCGCTCCCACCCTCTCGACCGAGGCGACCGGCGACGCCGAGATCGCCGGGTGGCTCCGGACCGACGTCGGAGACGGCGCGCGGAACCACCTCGTCGCCGCCGTGATCACGCCCGACGGCGTGCGCTACGGTGGACTCGGAGCCGACGAGCGGACCGAGGTCGAGATCGGATCGGTCACGAAGACGATGACCGCGCTCCTCCTCGCCCGGAGCGCCTCCGAGGGGACGGTCGGGCTCGAGGACCCCGTCGCCGAGCACGCCGACGTCGGCGGCTTCACCGGGACGCTCGAGGAGCTGGCGACCCACCGCTCCGGCCTGCCGCGCCTCCCCACCGGTGTCGGCGACCTCGCCTCGACGCTGTTCGCCCAGCTGCGCGGCACGGACCCCTACGCGGGCTGGTCGGCCGACGACGTCCTCCGGCAGGCCGCCGAGGCGGACCAGGGCGAGCACGTGCACGCCTACTCGAACCTCGGTGCGGCGGTGTTGGGCCAGACGCTCGCCCGCGCCGAGGGCCGCGACTACGCCGACCTCCTCCGCGAGCGCGTCCTCGCTCCGCTCGGGATGTCCGCGACCTCCGTCCCGGAGACCGCGGACGCCCTCCCCGCCGACGCGCCGACCGGCTTCTCGGCGAGCGGGCGGTCCGTCGACGCGTGGACGATGGCGGGCTACGCGCCGGCGGGCGGCGTCCGCTCCACGGCGGCGGACATGGCCCGCTACGCGCAGGCCCTCCTCACCGACGACCCCGCGCTGGGCGTGCCCGCGGCGAGCGTCCTGGATCCCCGATTCGACGCCGACGGGGCGCGGATCGGCCTCGGCTGGTTCACCTCGGAGTCGGAGGACGGCGGATCCGTGACCTGGCACAACGGAGGGACCTCCGGCTACTCGACGATGCTCGCGATGGACCGGGAGCGCGGCCTAGCCGTGTTCGTCAACGGGGACACGGCGAGCTCGGTCGACGAGCTCGGTCTGCGCCTGCTGCAGCGCGCCGGGGAGGAGTCGTGATGATCGCCTCGATCCTCGTCCTGCTCGTCGTCGCGTTCACCGTCGGCCGCTTCGCCATGGGGAGCATCCCCCGGCGCCGGGCGGCCGGGTTCCTCGACCGCGACCGCGTCCGGACGCTCGCCCGCGGCGTCGAGGCCGGCGCCGTGCTGCTGCTCGGGCGGGCGCTCGTCGACTGGTCGGCGCTGACGCTGCTCCCCTGGGCCGTGCTGGTGGCTCTCACCGCGGCCGGGGCGGCCGGCGCCGTGCTGCGCTGGGACGGGCTGCCGTGGTTCGAGGACCCGGCGCGCCGCCGCTCGCGGACGACCGGGCTCGCGGCGACCGTCGCCGTGTCGGCGGTCCTGATCGGCGTCCTGGGCTGAGTGCCGCGCACGTGCCGTCGGATCCGCGCCTTCCGCGGTGGTCGCGTGCTGCTGCGAGGCGGGAGGAGTGGCGGCGGGCGTCGGCGGCGTCAGCCGGTCTGCGCGGGGAGGTCGTCGGGCTCGGCGTTGTCGAGGACGCGGCCGTTCTGGTCGCCGACGCTCAGGACGGTCGCCGGGCGGAGGTTGAGGGTGTCGCCGCTGTAGAGGCTGTCGATGTCGACGCCGTCGCGGCGCACCGAGTTCAGCGCGGAGAGGTAGTCGGAGCTGATGCAGAACCGGTCCGCGATCCGCTCGCTGATGTCGCCCGCTGCCACCAGGTAGGAGGCCGGGGCGCCGTCGGAGGCGGTGCTCGCCGTCCCGGTCGCGCCGACGCGGGTGCCGCGGTCGCGCACGCGCTCGAGGTCGACGCCGTCGAGCGTCCCCTCGTCGAGCGCCTGGACGACGCACTCGCCCGAGACGTCCTCGACGGGTGCGGGAGTGGTCGAGACGCTCGGCACCGGCCGCGGCGTGGACTCGGCTCCGGCGGCGGGCGGTGCGGTGGAGGCGGTCGGCTCGGCGGGTGGGGCGGCGGGGCTCGTCGCCTCCGCCGTGCAGCCGGCGAGCAGGACCACGGCGGAGAGGGCGATCACGAGGCGCTGCGTCGTCCGGACCATTCCGCGACTCTAACCCGGCACCCGGGCGGCCGGGCGCCACCGCGCCCGGCGGGCTGCGGGCGATCCGGTCGAGGCCGCTGGACCCGGCCGACGCGCAGGCCCGAGGCGGGGCGCGGGGCGGCCCCTGGACGGTGCGCCCCCGATTGACCTCCCCCGTCGATCGCACCCATGCCGAGCACCTGTTGGACACGCGGCCCGAACCGGAGTCGACTGGGACCATGCAGTACACGCACCTCGGCCGCACCGGCCTGTCCGTCTCCCGCACCGTCCTCGGCACCATGAACTTCGGCATGCAGACCGAGGAGTCCGACTCGTTCGCGATCATGGACCGCGCGCACGAGCTGGGCGTCAACTTCTTCGACACGGCCAACGTGTACGGAGGCGAGGCCGGCCGCGGCGCCACCGAGGAGATCGTGGGCCGCTGGTTCGCGCAGGGCGGCGAGCGCCGCGAGCGCACCGTCCTCGCGACCAAGGTCTTCGGCGACATGGGCGAGTTCGCCGCTCCCGGAGCCGAGCGCGGCCGCGACTCCTGGCCCAACGGCGGCCGCCTCTCGGCGCTCACCCTGCGCCGCGCGCTCGACGAGAGCCTCCGCCGCCTGCAGACGGACCACATCGACCTCTACCAGTTCCACCACGTCGACCGGACGACGCCCTGGGACGAGATCTGGCAGGCGATGGAGGTCGCCGTCCAGCAGGGCAAGGTCCTCTACGTCGGCTCCAGCAACTTCGCCGGCTGGCACCTCGCCCAGGCGCAGGAGGCGGCGCGCGCCCGCCACTTCACCGGCCTCGCCTCCGAGCAGTCGATCTACAACCTGCTCGTCCGCGACGTCGAGCGCGAGGTCCTGCCCGCCGCGCTGCACTACGGGCTCGGCGTCATCCCCTGGTCGCCGCTGCAGGGCGGGCTGCTGGGCGGCGTCCTCGAGAAGACCGCGGAGGGCGGGCGCCGCTCCTCCGAGCGCACCCTCGCCGCGATCGAGGAGCACCGTCCCGCGCTGGAGCAGTGGGAGGCGTTCGCCCGCGAGCGCGGCGAGGCGCCCGGCGAGCTGGCGCTGGCGTGGCTCCTCCACCAGCCCGCCGTCACCGGTCCGATCACCGGGCCGCGGACGCTCGAGCAGCTCGAGAGCGCCGTCGCCGCCGTCGACATCACCCTCGACGCCGAGGCCCTCGTGCGCCTCGACGAGATCTTCCCCGGCCACCGGACAGCCCCCGAGGACTACGCCTGGTGACCACCCACCCCACTGCGAAGGAGCATTCATGAAGCAGCGCACTCTCGGCGACCTCCAGGTCGGCGCGATCGGACTCGGCGGCATGCCGATGTCGATCGAGGGCCGCCCGGACCGCGAGCGCTCGATCGCCACGATCCACGCCGCCCTCGACGCCGGCGTGACCCTGATCGACACGGCCGACGCCTACCACCTCGCCACCCAGGACGACCTCGGTCACAACGAGCTGCTGATCGCGGAGGCGCTGCGCAGCTACGGCGGCGACACCTCCGCCGTGCTCGTCGCCACCAAGGGCGGCCACCTGCGGCGCGAGCCCGGCCCCTGGGACCAGGACGGCCGCCCCGAGTACCTCAAGGAGGCGGCCCGCGCGTCCGCGAAGCGCCTCGGCGTCGACGCGATCGGCCTCTACCAGTACCACCGGCCCGACCCGGCGGTCCCCTACGCCGACTCGATCGGAGCGCTGGCCGAGCTGCTCGACGAGGGCGTCGTCCTCCGCGCGGGCATCTCTAACGCCGACCCTGACCAGATCCGCGAGGCGCACGGCATCCTCGGCGAGCGCCTGGTCTCGGTGCAGAACCAGTTCTCGCCGTCGTTCCGCTCCAGCGAGCCGGAGCTCGAGCTCTGCGCCGAGCTCGGACTGGCGTTCCTGCCGTGGAGCCCGCTCGGCGGCATCTCCTCGGCGGGCGAGCTCGGCTCGCGCTACTCCGCGTTCGCGGCGGTCGCCGAGGCCCGCGGCGTGACGCCGCAGGTCGTCTGCCTCGCCTGGGAGCTGGCGAAGGCCCCGGTCGTGCTGCCGATCCCGGGCGCCTCCCGCCCCGAGAGCATCCGCGACTCCGCCACGGCGGCCGACCTGGAGCTCACGCCCGAGGAGCTGGCCTCGCTCGACTGAGCCCGTTCAGGACGGAGGAGGGATCCGGTCGAGGCACCGGTCCGACGCGGATCGCGGGATCTCGGCGCTGGTCCCTCCTCCGTTGCGAGCGCGATCCGACTCAGACCGCGTCCTGCAGCGGCTGCGGGAGGGCCGAGACGAACGCGCGGGCCGCGGCGCTCGGCCGTTCCGGCACCGCCACCATCGTCCGCCACACCAGGAGCGGATCGGCGAGCGCCACCGCCCGCAGCCCGGCCGGGCGCTTCTCGGCGAAGTGCGCCGGCACGACCGCGATCCCCATGCCGTACTCGACCAGGTCGAGCAGCGTGTGCACGTCGTTCACCTCGAGCTCGACCTCGAACGCGAGGCCGTGCGCCGCGAACGCCCGCGCCGCGAGGTGACTCGCCGCCCAGTGCTCCTGCAGCCCCACGATCGTCTCGCCCGCCAGGTCCGGGATGCGGCAGCCGACGCGGCTCGCGAGCGGGTGACCCGGGCGCACGAGCACCGCGAAGCCCTCGCTCGCCAGCGGCATCGTCCGCACGCCGCCCGGCACGGCTCCGATGTCGGCGACCAGCGCCAGGTCGAGGCGGCCGGCGGCGACGGAGTCGAGCAGCGTGCCGGACCCCTCGTGGATCAGCCGGAGCGCGACTCCCGGGTGCTGCTCGCGGAAGGTCGCGAGCTCACGCGGCAGGTGCACGCCGCCGAGGCACTCCTCCGTGCCGACCGCGAGGCTCCCGCGGAGCACCCCCTGCACGGCGAGAACCGCGTCGCGGGCGGCGAGCGCGCTGGCGACCGATCGCTCCGACTCCGCGAGCATCGCCCGACCGGCCGGCGTCAGCTCGACCCGGCGCGTGCTGCGGGTGAAGAGGGGGCTGCCCAGCTCGCTCTCGAGCGCGCGGATCGACGCCGAGAGGCCCGACTGCGAGATCTGCAGGGCGCTCGCGGCGCGGGTGAAGTGCTGCTCCTTCGCGACGGCGAGGAAGTGTTCGAGCTGACGCAGTTCCATGGGTCCATCCTCGTCGCGCAGGCGGAGGAGCGGGGACCGGACCCGGCACTCCCCAGCGGCCGCTCGGCCGCCGGGTGCGGAGCCGGCCGGCGCATACGGCGGCGGCGGCCGCGAGAGCCGGCCCGGCTCAGGCGTCGGCGGACGAGATCGCGAGGACGATCGCCGTCAGCGTCGCCCGCAGGCGCTCGAGCGACTCGGGCTCCGACTCGTCCTCGAGGATCGACTGCTTCACCGCGTCGTCGTAGCCCGCCACCAGCAGGCGCACGGCCGTCGTCGGCTCGAGGGAGAAGTCGCGGCGCACCTGGCGCAGCGCCCCGTGCACGATCTGCACGAGCGAGGCGTCGAAGCCGGCGCGGAAGTCGCGGTACTGCGGAGCGATCCGCGGGTCGCGCAGCGCGAGCAGCTCGAACTCCGACTCGACCACGCACCAGCGGCGGTTGTCGGTGGCAGGACCCTGGAGGAAGTCGAGGATCACCACGGCCAGCGTCTCGGCCGTCAGCGGCTCGTCGGCCGAGACGACGCGCGGGATCGTACGGTCCATCTGCTCGACGAGGGCGGTCACCCGGGCGCCGTTCTCCCGCTCCATGAGCGCGAAGAACAGCTCCTCCTTGGTGGAGAAGTTGGAGTAGAAGGCGCCGCGCGAGAACCCGGCGCGCTCGCAGATCTGCTCGACGGACGCGCTGTGCACGCCGGTCTCGGCGAAGACATCGTAGGCCGCGTCGAGCAGGCGCTCGCGGGTGCGGCCTCGGCGGGAGGTCTCGGGAGGGGTGGAGTCGATCGCCGTCATCACCAGCCTCCTGCCCGCCCTGTCAACACCTTCGACGCCGTTCACCCTATCCGATACATTCACGTATCGAATACGGTCCTGTATCGGATACGCTCGTGTATCGGAGCCCGGCTCCGCCCTGGTACAGAGACGTATCGCCACCCTCCCCACCCATCGTCAGGAGACCGCGTGTCGTCGCTGCTCTACCGTCTCGGTCGTCGCGTGTACCGCGCCCACCGCCTCGTCGCCGTCCTATGGCTGCTGATCGTGGTGGCGGGCGGAGGAGGAGCGCTGCTGCTCAACCAGGGCACCGACAACACGTTCTCCATCCCGGGCACGCAGTCGCAGACCGCCCTCGACCAGCTCGAGCGCACCTTCCCCCAGGTCAGCGGCACGTCCGCGCGGTACGTGGTCGTCGCGCCCGACGGGGGCAGCGTCCAGGACGCCGACGTGAAGGGCCCCGTCAGTGACGCGGTCGCCGCGCTCGGCGACGTCGACGAGGTCGCGGCCGTCACGGACCCCTACTCCGACAGCGTCTCCGGCACGATCTCCGACGCCGGGAACGCCCTCGTCATCACCGCCCAGATGGACGGCTCCGCCACCACCACGAGCCCCGAGAGCCGCGATGCGCTGAAGGCCGAGGCGACGACCCTCCAGGACGCGCTGCCCGCCGGCTCCGTGGTCTCGCTCGGCGGCGACCTCTTCGCCCAGAACCTCCCCGGCGTGACCATCACGGAGGCGATCGGCCTCGTGGTCGCCCTCGTCGTCCTCGTGCTCACCTTCGGCTCGTTCCTGGCCGCCGGCATGCCGCTGGTCACCGCGCTGCTCGGCGTCGCCCTCTCGATGTCGGCCATCTTCATCGCCACCCGCTTCGCCTCGATCTCCTCGACCACGCCGCTCCTGGCGCTGATGCTGGGCCTGGCGGTCGGCATCGACTACGCCCTCTTCATCATCAGCCGCCACCAGGACCAGCTGAAGCAGGGCATGGACCCGGAGGAGTCGACCGCGCGGGCGACCGCGACCGCGGGCTCCGCCGTCGTCTTCGCGGGCCTGACCGTGATCATCGCGCTCGTCGGCCTCTCGGTCGCGGGCATCCCGTTCCTCACCACGATGGGCGTCGCAGCGGCGGGCGGAGTCGCGATCGCCGTGGTCATCGCGCTCACCCTGACCCCCGCCCTCCTCGGCTTCGCCGGCGCGCGGCTGCGCCCGAAGGAGCGCCGCGCGAAGAAGAAGGCCGCGAAGGCCGCCGCCGCCGCGGGCACCCACGTCGACACCGAGGCGCACGAGGAGGCGGCGACCGCCTCCCCCGGCGGCCACGTGCACGCCGAGGTCCCGCGCGGGTTCTTCCGCGGCTGGGTCCGGGTCGTCACGCGCTTCCCGATCGTGACGATCATCGCGGTGATCGGCGTGCTCGGCGTCGCGAGCATCCCGGCGCTCAGCCTCCGCCTCGCCCTGCCGGACGCCGGCTACCAGGCCGAGGGCACTCCCGCGCGCACCACCTACGACCTGCTCGCCGAGAACTTCGGCGCCGGCTACAACGGCCCGCTCATCGTCACCGGCACGATCATCGGCTCGACCGATCCGCTCGGCCTGATGGACGACCTCAAGGGCGAGATCGAGAAGCTCGACGGAGTCGCCTCGGTGCCGCTCGCGACGCCCAACGAGACCGCCGACACCGGGATCATCCAGGTGATCCCCGAGGGCGGCCCCGACTCCGAGGCCACCAAGGCGCTGGTCGCCGAGATCCGCGACAAGCACGACTACTTCCAGCAGGAGTACGGCGTCGACCTCGCGGTGACCGGCCAGACCGCGGTCGGGATCGACATCTCGGACACTCTCGCCAAGGCCCTGCTGCCGTTCGGCCTGCTCGTCGTGGGCCTGTCGCTGGTGCTGCTGACGATGGTGTTCCGCTCGCTCTGGGTGCCGATCAAGGCGACGCTGGGCTACCTGCTGTCGGTCGGTGCGTCCTTCGGCGCCGTGGCGGCGGTGTTCGAATGGGGATGGTTCTCGGACGCTCTGCACGTCGACAAGACGGGCCCGATCATCAGCTTCATGCCGATCATCCTGATGGGCGTGCTCTTCGGCCTCGCGATGGACTACGAGGTGTTCCTGGTCTCGCGGATGCGCGAGGACTACGTGCACGGGAGGCCGGCGCGCGCCGCCGTCGAGTCGGGCTTCGTCGGCTCGGCCAAGGTGGTCACGGCCGCCGCGGTCATCATGTTCTCGGTCTTCGCCGCCTTCGTGCCGGAGGGGGACACCAACATCAAGCCGATCGCGCTCGGGCTCGCCGTGGGCGTCTTCGTCGACGCGTTCATCGTGCGGATGACGCTGGTGCCCGCCGTGCTGCACCTGCTCGGCGACCGCGCCTGGCACATGCCGCGCTGGCTCGACCGCATCCTCCCGTCCTTCGACGTCGAGGGCGAGGGCCTCACGAAGGAGCTCGCGCTGGCCGACTGGCCGGAGCCCGGATCCACGGACGTGATAGCGGCCGAGGACCTCCGCCTCGACGGACCCGACGGTCCCGTCTACAGCGGCGTCTCGCTGCGGGTCGCTCCCGGCTCCTCCCTCGTGGTCCACGGGCCGCACCGCTCCGGCCGCACCGCGCTGCTGCTGAGCATCGCCGGTCGGCTCGCCCCCGACTCCGGGCGCCTGAAGGTCGCGGGCCTGGTCGTGCCGATCCGCTCCGCCGCCGTGCGCGGCCGGGTCGGGCTGGTGCGCCTCGCCGGAGCCGCCGACCCCGTCGCCGACGTCCGGTCGGCCCTGGAGTCGGCTCCGCCGATCCTGGTGCTCGACGACCTCGACACGGTCACCGACCCGCAGCTGCGCGGCGCGATCCGGGCCGAGCTCGACGCCGCCCGCGCCGCCGACGACGCGTTCACCGTGGTCGCCTCCTCCGTCGACGCCGAGGCGCTCGACGACCTCCTCCCCTCCGACCGCGGCGTGCTCGCGGTCTCGCCCGCGGCCGAGCGCCGCGCGATCGCAAAGGTCCTCTGACAGATGGCTCTCCTCTCCCTCGAACGCCCCCGCGGCGTCAAGAAGGTGTCCTGGCTGACCCTTCTCGGGATCGTCCTGGTCCCCCTCGTCATCGGCGGCCTCCTGGTGTGGGCGCTGTGGAACCCGACCGAGCGACTCGACACGATCACGGCCGCCGTGGTCAACGAGGACACCCCGGTCGAGATCAACGGGCAGACCGTGCCGCTCGGGCGCCAGCTCGCGGCCGGCCTGGTGACGGGCGGCACCGACTCCGCGAGCTCGGACGCCCCCTCCTCCACCCCCTCGGCGAGCGCGACGCCGTCCGCGAGCACGACCCCGGTGCCCAACGTCTCCGGCTCGGACTCGACGGGCAACTTCACCTGGGTCCTCACGGACAAGGACGACGCCGCCAAGGGCCTCGCCGACGGCAGCTACGCGACCGTCGTGACGATCCCCTCGTCCTTCTCCGCCGCCGCCACCTCGTACTCCGGCGACGCCGCGGAGGCGACGAAGGCGACCATCGACATCGCCACCAGCGAGAAGGCCAAGCTCGTCGACGACGCCATCTCGGCCACCGTGACCAGCACCGCCACGTCGCTGCTCAACACGCAGCTGACCACGGCCTACCTCGAGAACGTCTACGTCGGCTTCAACACCCTCAACGAGCAGATCGGCCAGGCGGCCGAGGGCGCGGGCACGCTCGCCGACGGCGCCGACCAGCTCGGCACCGGCGCCTCCACCCTCGCCGACGGCACCAGCAGCCTCGCCGACGGGATCGACGAGCTCGCCACCGGCGCCTCCTCGCTCTCGGACGGCGTCGGGCAGATCGGCACCGGAGCCTCGTCCCTCGCCGACGGCGTGGGGCAGCTGGGCACCGGAGCCTCCGACCTCTCCGGCGGAGTCGCGCAGCTGGCCACCGGTGCGCGCGGCCTCTCCGGCGGAGTGGGACAGCTCGCGACGGGCGCCCGCGACTCGGCGACCAAGACGACCGCGCTGCAGGGCGGCGCCTCCGACCTGGCCGACGGGCTCGACCAGCTGAGGGAGGGAGTGGTGAGGACCGGCGACGGGACCCAGCAGGTCGCCGCCCTCAGCGCCGGCGCCGCCGCCGCCACTGCGGGGACCTTCGAGGCGCTCAGCGCCGCGCTCGAGGGCTGCGAGACGACGCAGTGCCTCGCCGCGCGCGCCGTCATCGCCTCGGCGGGCGGACCCACCGGCGCGACCACCCTCGCCACGACGACCGCGGGAGCCGTCGCCGGGATCGACGCGGGCATCCGCCTCGGCGGCGACGGGCAGCCCTCGCTGATCGACGCGGTCGGGCAGTCCGCCACCGGCGCGCGCACTCTCTCGGGGGGCATCGGACAGCTGTCCGGCGGCCTGACGCAGCTCGCGGACGGCGCGGACGACGCCGCGGACGGAGCGTCCCAGCTCGCCGACGGCCTCGACACCACGGCGGCCGGGTCCGCGCAGCTCGCGACCGGCGCCACCACCGCCGCGGCCGGCGCCCGCGACCTCGCGACCGGCGCGACCACCGCCGCGGGCGGTGCCGCCGACCTCGCCGCGGGAGCCTCCTCCGCCGCCGACGGAGCCGACCAGCTCGCCGACGGCGCGAGCGGGGTCTCGGACGGCGCCGTGCAGCTCGCCGACGGCACCCGCACGCTCGCGACCGGCCTCGACGCCGCGGTCGCGCAGCTCCCGACCTACACCGAGTCGGAGTCGACGAACCTCGCCGACGTCGTCTCGGACCCGGTCGAGAACGCGAGCAGCGCGACCGACCTGTTCGGAGCCTCCAGCGTCCCGTTCTTCGCGACGATCGCCCTCTGGCTCGGCGCCCTCGCGACGTTCCTGGTGCTCGCGGCGTTCTCGCACCGTGCACTCTCCTCGACCCGCTCCTCCGCGGCGCTCGCCCTCTCCTCCTACGTGCCGGCGCTCGTGATCGGCGTGGTGCAGGGACTCGCGGTCGCGATCGTGATGAGCGGCGTCGCGGGCCTGGAGCCGGGCCGCTGGGTCGGCTTCGCCCTCCTGGCGATGCTCACCGGCGCCTCGTTCGCCGCGGTGAACCAGGGGCTGGTCGCCCTGCTCGGAGGGATCGGCCGCTTCCTCGCGATGGTCGCGGCGGTGATCGCGCTCGGCGCGGGCATCATCTCGACGGTCCCCGGGCTGTTCGACGACGTGCTCGGGTTCCTGCCGCTCTCGGCGGCGCAGAACGCGCTGTCCGGAGTGGTCGAGGGCACCGACGGCACGGCCGGCGCCGTCGTCGGCCTGGTGATCTGGCTGCTGTTCGGGCTGCTGCTCACCGTCGCCGCGATCGCCCGTCGCCGGGTCGTCTCGGTCCGCGCCCTGCACCGCACCGCGGAGGCGTAGGCCGCGCCTCGCGCCACTCCTCCCCCGAACCGGGGACGGGTGGCGCGAGGATCGCGCCACCGACGCGCCTCTCCGGGCGACCGGTCCCGGCCGGGGCTAGCCTGACGCGATGGAGTCGGAACCGATGGCGATCCGGACGCGACGGGTGTACGGCCCGTCGGTCCTGCGACGCCTCCGCGCCCTCCTCCTGCGGCTCCTCGGCGCCGGCCTCGCGGCCGTGCTCATCCCGTTCGCCGTCCTCGCGGACCGCCGCGGCGTCCTCGACGAGTCGGTGCTCGCGCTCGGGCTCCTCGCCCTCACCGTCGTCATCGGACTGGCCTCGGCGGTCTCGCTCTTCGTCGTCTCCCCCACCCGCGTGATGACGACCGAGACGCAGGTCGTGCTGATGCGCGGCCGCCGCCGCCGCGAGCAGTGGCCCCGCCGGTCGGTCCGCTTCCTCGAGTCCGCCGACGGCGACGGCTTCGTCGCCTGGTGCCGCGGAGACGGAGTCGAGGTCCGCTGCGGCCACTTCCGCCCGGAGGACCTCGCCGCCCTGCTCGCCGACCTCGGCGCCGCCGCCCGCGTCCGCGACGCCCTGCCGCCCGCTCTGGCCGGGCCCGCCTCGGCCGTCCGCTTCCGGCCGCACCGCGCTCCGCTCCAGCGCCGGGCGGTCGCCCTGGTCGTCGTCGCCACGGAGGCGTTCGCCGCCGGCGTCCTGGCCGTCGCCCTCGCGGGATCCCCGTCGGGCGACCGCGCGCAGATCGCGCTGGGGGCGGTCGTCGTGGCGCTCTCCCTCCCGCTCGGGCTGGTCGCCGCGCGGCTGGCGCTGCGGCCCGGGCTGCCGGGCTCGATCGTGGTGTCGGAGTCGGCCATCCAGATCGACGGGCTGATCTTCCCGCTCGAGGCTCTGCGCTCGGTCGTCGCCTCGAGCCCGACGGGGAGCCGGAGCCTCCGCCTGACCCTCACCGAGACGAACGGCCGCGTCACGGAGGTCCCCCTCGGGCTGCGGGTGCCGACGCTGCGGCGCGACCAGCTCTTCCCCGACTACCCGCTGCTGCTCGGCGTGCTGCGCGAGCGCACGGCGGGGCTGCTGCGGATCGAGGGCTGAGGCTCAGTCCTCGGCGCCGTCGGCGATGCGCTGGTGGTGGTGGATGACCTCGGCGACGATGAACCCGAGGAACTTCTCGGCGAACGCCGGGTCGAGGTGCGACTCCTCGGCGAGCGCCCGCAGCCGCGCGATCTGGCGCGCCTCGCGCTCGAGGTCCGCGGCGGGCAGCCCGTGCGCGGCCTTCAGCCGGCCGACCTTCTGCGTGAACTTGAAGCGCTCGGCGAGCAGGTGGATCAGCGCCGCGTCGATGTTGTCGATGCTCTGACGGATCTGCACGAGCTCGGCCCGCGCCAGGGACTCCTCGTGCGACGGCTCCTCGTGCGACAGCTCCTCGGTCATGCCCCGACCCTAACGGACCGCCCCCGGACACGACGACGGCCCCTGCCCGGAGTCCGGGAGGGGCCGTCGAGAGGGCCCGGTCAGTCGACCAGGTTGATCTGCACGGGGATGTTGCCGCGGGTGGCGTTGGAGTACGGGCAGAGCTGGTGCGCCGCATCGGCCACCTTCTGCGCGTCCTCGGAGCTCGCCTTCGGCACGTAGACGTCGAGCTCGACCGAGAGGCCGAAGCCGTCGGAGTCGTTCTTCCCGATCGAGACGCTGGCCGAGACGGCCGCGTCGGTCGTGTCGATCTTCAGCTGGCGACCGGCTCCGTGCAGGGCGCTGAGGAAGCAGGCGGAGTAGCCGGCCGCGAACAGCTGCTCGGGGTTGGTCCCCTCGCCGGAGCCGCCGAGCTCCTGCGGGGCGCGGGTGTCGAGGTCGAGACGGTCGTCCTCGGTGCGGACGTGGCCGTCGCGTCCTCCACCGGAGGCGTGGGCGATGGCGGTGTAGAGAGCATCCATCCCCCCATCCCACCACTCGGCCGCCGTGAGTCGGGTGAACGCGGGATGCACGTCCGTGCGTTCTCCCGGGAATCCCCCTCGGGAGCGCTCCGGGGAGCGTCAAGCCCCTCCCCCTCGGCGCCCTCCGGGTGTGCGGTGGAGGGACACCGACCCCGACCGGCGCGAGCCGGAGAACGGACACGAGCATGCGAGCACTCACCTGGCAGGGCATCGAGAAGGTCTCGGTCGAGACCGTCCCCGACCCCCGCATCCAGCAGCCGACCGACGCGATCGTCCGGATCACCTCGACCGCGATCTGCGGCTCCGACCTGCACCTCTACCGCCTCCTCGGGCCCTACATCGACCGAGGGGACGTGCTCGGCCACGAGCCGATGGGCGTCGTCGAGGAGGTGGGCTCCGGAGTCACCACCCTGAAGCCCGGCGACCGCGTCGTCGTGCCCTTCAACATCGCCTGCGGCGAGTGCTTCATGTGCCGCCGAGGGCTGCAGTCGCAGTGCGAGACGACGCAGGTCACCGAGTACGGCTCGGGAGCGGCGCTCTTCGGCTACACGAAGATGTACGGCCAGGTCCCCGGAGGGCAGGCCGAGCTGCTCCGCGTGCCGCTGGCCGACTACAACACGATCGTCGTCGGCACGGACCTGCCGGACGAGCGCTACCTCTTCCTCAGCGACATCGTGCCCACCGCCTGGCAGGGCGTGGAGTACGCGCAGGTGCCCGACGGCGGGACCCTGGTCGTCTTCGGACTCGGCCCGGTCGGCCAGTTCGCGGCGCGGATCGGCGCTCACCGCGGCTACCGCGTCCTCGCCGTGGAGCCCGTCGCCGAGCGGCGCGCGATGGCCGAGCGGTACGGCGTGGAGACGTTCGACCTGTCCGATGACATCGCCGCGCAGCTGCGCGACCTCACGGACGGGCGCGGCCCCGACTCCGTCGTCGACGCGGTCGGCATGGAGGCGCACGGCTCGCCTGTCGGCTCGTTCGCGCAGTCGATGGCGGGGCTCCTGCCCGACCCGATCGCCCGCAAGGCGATGGACACGGTCGGCGTCGACCGCCTCGCCGCGGTGCACGCCTCCCTCGACCTGGTGCGCCGCGGTGGCACCGTGTCGCTGAGCGGGGTCTACGGCGGAGAGGCCGACCCGATGCCGCTGAAGTCGATGTTCGACAAGCAGGTGACGGTGCGGATGGGCCAGTGCAACGTGAAGCGCTGGATCGACGACCTGCTGCCGCTGGTGGAGGACTCCTCCGATCCGCTCGGCGTGATGGACCTCGTGACCCACCGGGCGCCGCTCGAGGACGCTCCGGCCCTCTACGAGACCTTCCAGAAGAAGGAGGACGGCTGCATCAAGGTCGTCCTGCACCCCTAGCCGGGGAACAGCGAAGGCGGCGCCCCCCGAGGGGAGCGCCGCCTTCGCGGTACTGCCGAGACCTACTTGAAGACGTCCTTGACGTCCTCGCCGGCCTTCTTGGCCGAGGCCGCGGCCTGGTCCTTCTGGCCTTCGGCCTTCAGGCTGTCGTCGTTCTTGTGGTCGCCCAGGGCTTCCTTCGCCTTGCCGGCGATGTCCTGAGCGGCGTTCTTGATCTTGTCATCGAGCCCCATGGTGGTGCCTCCTTCGCTGATCGTTGGCACGACCGTAGGACCGGGAACTGCCCGCTTCCTGGGAGCGGGAAGGGGCTTGCCCGGGCGCCCGCTGGACTGCGATGATTCGCGCCCTCGACCGGTGCCGGCCGGTCGAGGGCGCGGGATCAGGTCGCCGGGGTGGCGGACTCGGACGGAGCGGACTGCGAGGGCGCGTTCGTGGGCGTCTGCGACGATCCGTCGTCGGCGCTGGTGGGCACCGCGCTCCCCGACTGGTACGGCGTCTGGGCGTCGCCGGTGCAGCCGGCCAGCAGGCCGATCGTCAGGGCGGAGGCGCCGAGCGCCCCGAGGACCCGTGCGGCGCTCACTTGCCCGTCACCGCGTCCTTGACGGCCCCCACTGCCTTCTCGACGATGTTCGGCTTCGGGTCGGTGCCGTAGAGGCGCTCGTCCGGCTGCGTGGGCGGGGGCATCGGGACGTTGCCGCCGGGCTCCGCGACACGGTAGCTGAACTCTCCCTTGCCGTCCGGGGTCGGGCCCGAGGCCCAGCTGCCCTCGGAGGCCGCCGCTCCGTCCGAGAAGTTGATGTACTCGTACGACACGGAGCGCTCCTCCTTCGAGATCGGGAAGTTCGAGGGCACGGGCAGGTCCTCCCGGCCCTCCGCGCGCAGCTCGGCGGCCGCCGCGATCCACTGGTTCTGGTGCATGGTGTCGCGGGCCAGGAGGAACGACAGGAGGTCGCGCACGCCGTGGTCGTCGGTCATGTGGTAGAGCCGGGCGACCTGGAGCCGGCCCTGCATCTCCGCGTTCGCGTTGGCGGTGAAGTCGGCCAGCAGGTTGCCGCTGGCGGTGATGTAGGAGCCCTGCCACGGGTTGCCCATGCTGTCGACGGGGCGCGCGCCGGCGCCGGCCACGATGGCGTGCTGCACGTCGGAGCCGCCGATGACCGCCGCGAGCACGGGGTCCTTCTTCATCGCGTCCTCGGACTGCTCGACCGGGGCCTTCTCGAGCAGCTGGGCGATCATCACGGCGATCATCTCGACGTGGCCGAACTCCTCGGCGCCGATGCCGAAGAGCAGGTCCCGGTACTTGCCCGGGTCGTGGGCGTTCCAGGCCTGGAAGCCGTACTGCATCGCCACGGTGATCTCGCCGTACTGGCCGCCGAGCACCTCCTGGAAGCGGCGGGCGAAGACCGCGTCGGGCTTCGAGGGCGTGGACGTGAACTGGAGTTCCTGACGGTGGAAGAACATGACTGGTTGCCTTTCCGGGGTAGCCGGGCGGATCCGGGTGCGGACGTCCGATGTCTGTCCTCTCGACGGTAGGGAGCCCTGTTCGCGGGTCAGAAGGGGCTTGACGAGGCGGCGGAGCAGTCGATCCACGGGCCCTCTGGGACCCGCCCTCGTGGGCGCGGGATGGTAGCCCCATCGGGGGGTCAGCCGCTATGCCCTTCCCGGTACTCGAGGGCCCGAACAGACTGGCGACGCCGGCACGCATTCATTCCCCACTCGATCCTGGAAGGGACAGACGATGTCGAACATCGATCCCGCTTCACCTCCGTTCGGAGACGGCGCCGCGAACTTCGGCGCGACCGAGACCCCCAACGACAGCGGGGCGCACGTCGCCTCCACGGACACCTCCTCCGGCTCCTCCTCGGGCAGCACGGCCGACTCCGCGAAGGAGAAGGCGAGCGCCGCCGCGGGCACCGCCAAGGACCAGGCCGGCGCCGTCGCCGGCGACGCCAAGCAGGCCGCGAGTGAAGTGCTCTCGACCGGCAAGGACGAGGCCGCCAACGTGGTCCAGGAGGCCAAGGTCCAGGTCAAGGACCTCTACGACCAGAGCCGCACCCAGCTCACCGAGCAGGCCCACGCCCAGAAGGAGAACGCCGCCAAGGGCGCCCGCGCCTTCAGCGACGACCTGGCCGCGCTGGCCAACGGCGAGGGCGGCAGCGACAACGCCGCGGCGAAGCTCGTCTCCCAGGCGGCCACCCGCGTGCAGGGTGTGGCCTCGTGGCTCGAGAACCGCGACCCGTCCGAGCTCCTCGACGACGTCCGCGCGTTCGCCCGCCGCCGCCCGGGTGCCTTCATCCTCATCGCCGCGGCGACGGGACTCGTCGGCGGGCGCCTCATCCGCGCCCTGACCGCCGAGGCGAAGGACGAGAAGGAGGCGACGAGCACCCGCACCGACGGGCCCGAGTTCGACGCCCCCGCCTCGACCACCGCGCACTCCGACGCCTCCGCGTACGACGCGCCCGTCGCGTCCGCCTACGGCACCGTCGGCTCGAGCTCCCTCGAGCGCGACTACGCGCCGACCGAGCCCGTCGCCGACCCGCTCGACGGCGGGTTCCCGAACGGCGGCCGGCTGTGACCGACCCGACGGGCGTCCACCGCTCGACGGAGACGCCCGACCAGCGGGCCGGGTCGACGTCGCTGGGCGATCTGCTCGGCGAGGTCTCGCGCGACCTCTCCACGCTGATCCGCCAGGAGATGGCCCTCGCGAAGGCCGAGCTCAAGGAGTCCGCCGGCAAGGCGGGCAAGGGAGCGGGCCTCCTCGGCGGGGCGGGCTATGCCGCGCTGATGGCCGTGCTCTTCCTCTCGATCGCCCTCTGGTGGGGCCTGGGCACTCTGATCGGCAACGGCTGGTCCGGAGTGGTCGTGGCCGTCATCTGGGCGATCGTGGCCGCGATCCTCTACGCGGTGGGCCGCAAGAGCCTGAAGCAGGTCGACGGCGCTCCCGAGACGGTCGACTCCCTCAAGAAGATTCCCGACACCCTCAAGCCGAACGGGGCAGGACGATGACGTACGACGCAGGACAGAACAAGACACCCGAGGAGATCCGGGCGGACATCGAGCGCACGCGCCTCGAGCTCGGCGGAGACGTCGACGCGCTGGCCGAGAAGGTCAGCCCGTCCGCCATCGCGCAGCGTCAGACCGACAAGGTCAAGTCGGCCGTGGGCTCCGTCCGCGACCGGGTGATGGGCTCGGCGCACGACGCCTCCGACTCGCTCTCGAGCGGTGCGGGGTCGGCGAAGGCCAAGGCCGAGGGCAACCCGTTCGCCGTGGGGCTCATCGCCCTCGGCGCCGGACTCCTCGTCGCCTCGCTCATCCCCGCCTCCAGCAAGGAGAAGGAGGCGGCGAGCCGCGTCAAGGAGCAGGCCCAGCCGGTCGTCGACAAGGTGACCGACGCGGCCAAGGAGGCGGCGAGCGAGCTCCGCGAGCCCGCGCAGCAGGCCTTCGCCTCCGTCAAGGAGACCGCGACCGACGCCGCGCAGAACGTCAAGGAGGCGGGCACCTCCGCCACCGACGACGTGAAGGACTCGGCCCGCGAGGCCAAGCACGCCGTCCAGGAGGACGTGCAGCACTGATCCGTCGGCGCTGACAGGGCGGCGGGCCTCCGGGCCCGCCGCCCTTCGTCGTGCCGCCGGGAATACACCGCCGCCCGCGCTCCTTGCCCTCCGTATGCGATCGATCGTCTACTCCCGCACCGGTGACTCCTCCGTCCTCTCCCTCGTCGACCGGGAGGAGCGGGCGCCGGGCGCCGGCGAGGTCCGCGTCCGCGTCCTGGCGTCGGGCGTGAATCCGACCGACTGGAAGGCGCGCGCCGACGGCGACCTCGCGTTCGACGAGGTCGTGCCGAACCAGGACGGCGCCGGTGTCGTCGAGGCGCTGGGCGAGGGCGTCGAGGGCCTGGCCGTCGGCGACCGGGTCTGGATGTACCTCTCCGCGCACCGCCGCCCCACCGGCACCGCGCAGGAGTCGGCGGTGCTCGCCGCCGAGCACGTCGTGCGCCTGCCCGAGGGCGTCGGCACCGACGTCGCCGCGAGCCTCGGCGTCCCCGCGATGACCGCCCACCGCGCCCTCACCGTGCACGAGCACGGCCCCTCCCGCCTCGCCCCCGGCGCCCTCGCCGGCCGCACCGTCCTGGTCCAGGGCGGCGCCGGAGCCGTCGGGCACGCCGCGATCCAGCTCGCGGTCTGGGCCGGGGCGACCGTCATCGCGACGGTGAGCAGCGACTCCAAGGAGCGGCTCGCCCGCGCGGCCGGTGCGCAGCACGTGCTGCAGTACCCGGACGACGCCCTCGCCGACCGGATCCGCGAACTCGCCCCCGAGGGCGTCCAGCACGTGGTCGAGGTCGCACCGGCTCAGAACGCCGCGCTCGACGTCGAGGTGCTCGCCAACCACGGCAGCATCGGGTACTACGCGAACAACAACGGCGACGAGTTCACCGTGCCGATCGTCGCGAGCTTCGCGAAGAACGCCCGGTGGCAGGGCCTGCTGCTCTACACGGTGGGCGAAGAGGCGCTGCAGGCCGCGGCCGAGGACATCACCGCGGCGCTCGCCGACGGCGCGCTCCCGGTGGGCGAGGAGGCGGGCCTCCCGCTGACCTGGTTCCCGCTCGAGGAGACCGCGGCCGCCCACGACGCGGTCCAGCAGGGCGCGACGGGAAAGGTGCTCGTCCGCGTCGCCGACTGACCGCGAGGGCTCGCCTCTGATCGACTCCCGGCCGGATCAGCTCCGGAGCGGGGGCGAGCCCGGGACGGTCGAGCGGTCGGCCAGGCCGGCCACGAGCTCGGCGAGCGCCTCCTCGGCCGTGCGGGTCGGCGCCCAGCCGAGCTCGGCGCGGGCGCGCTCGGTCGACATCACCGGGACGTTGCCCGCGATGTCGAGCCAGCCCGCGTCGGTGCGCTGCAGGCGCAGGTGCCAGGTCGCGGTGACGACGGAGCGGAGCAGCCCGAACGGCACCGTGACCAGGCGGGCGCCGAAGGCGTGCGCCAGCCGCTCCGGAGTGAGGACCGGCTCGGCCGCGATGTTGAAGGCCCCGCCGGCGCGCCGGTCGAGCGCGCGCCAGAAGGCGTCGGCCACGTCGTCGGCGTGCACGCCCTGGAAGACGATGCTCCGCGGCAGCGGCAGGACCGGGATCCGGACCGCCTTCAGCCACCGCGTCGGGTAGTGGGGACCGGCGAAGAGCCCGGCGATCTCCGTCGCCGCTCCGCGCTGGAAGACGAGCCCCGGGCGCAGGCGTGTGACGACGATCTCGGGGTGCCGCTCCTCGAAGGCGTCGAGCTGCCGCTCGTTCGCGGCCTTGTGGCGGCTGTAGGTCGAGGTGTGCAGGCCGCCCGTGGGCCAGTCCTCGGTCACCCGGATCGACTTCGGCGCGGCGCTGTAGGCGCCCACGGACGAAGCGACGGCGACCTGGCCGACTCCCGCGGCGGCGACCGCCTCGAGCACGGCCGCAGTGCCTCCGACGTCGACCAGCCGCTGGAACGGCTCGTCGTGGCTGGGCTGCAGCGCCCAGGCGAGGTGCACGACGGCGTCGACGCCGGCGAAGGCCTCGCGGAGCCGCCGCGGGGCGACGCTCGACGCGAGGTCGATCTCGACCCAGCGCACGTCGCGGTACTCCTCCGAGCGGAGCCGAGGGGCCCGGCGGGCGATGCCGATGATCTCCTCCACCCCGGCCCCGCCGTGCAGGCGCCGCAGCAGCGCCGTCCCCAGGTTGCCGGTCGCCCCGACGATCGCGATCCGCATGGCGTCATCCCTCCGGGAGCGGCGCACGCCGGCCCCCTCCTTCGAGGCTAGGCAGGGGTGCCGCCGCGGAGGAGCCGCTTGACAGCGGGGACGACGGGACGCTCGGCGGGGACCGCCGGCCGCCGGCGGGGTGAACGCTCCTCCCCAGGGCGGATGCGGCCTAGACCACGGCGGGAGCGGGCGCATCCCCCCGCGCGGCCGGCCGCCGATCCCTAGCCTGGGACAATGCTGCCGACACCGCCCCGCCGCGTCCTCCCCATGCGACACGAGGTCGAGGGCGTCACGCTGCGGACGGTCGACACCGGTCCGGCCGGAGCGGGCGCGGTGTTCGTCCTGATCCACGGGATCGGGATGTCGCACCACACCTTCTCGCCGCTCGCCGCCCGCCTGAAGCGGCACGGCCGGGTGATCGGCGTCGACCTCGCCGGCTTCGGCGCGAACGCGCGCCCGCGGCGGAGGGTCGGCCTCGAGGACCACGCGCGGCAGGTCGAGCAGGTCCTCCGCGGACTGGGCGTCTCGCGCGCGGTCGTCGTCGGGCACTCGATGGGGTCGCAGGTGGCGGTCGAGCTGGGGCTGCGCGCGCCCGGCCTGGTCGACGGCGCGGTGCTCATCGGGCCGGTGGTGGATCCGCAGCAGCCCGGAGCGGTCCGCCAGGGGCTCGCGCTGCTGCGGGACTGCCTCGGCGAGCCGGTGGGCGTCGACGCGATCCTGCTGGCCGACTACCTGCGCGGCGGCCTGCGCTGGTACCTGCGCCAGCTGCCCGAGATGCTGCGGCATCCGGTCCAGGTGCGCGTCGCCGAGCTGGAGGTGCCGGTCCTCGTCGCCCGCGGCCGCGACGATCCGATCGCCACCCGGGACTGGTGCGAGCGGCTCACGGCCCGCGCGCGCGAGGGGCGGCTCGTCGAGTTCGCCGGCTCGCGCCACGTCGTCCCCCGCACCGAGCCCGGAGCGCTCGCCCGCGAGATCCTCCGCTTCGCCGCTGCGCTCGGCGAGAGGCCCGCCGCCCCGCTGCCCCTCCGGTCGGAGCCCGCCGCATGAGCCGGCTCCGGCGCCTGGTGCGCGACGCCGTCTGGTGGATCCGCGACTACGCCTACGCCGTCGCCTGGCAGGTGCGCGGCGTCCTCTCGCGCCGTGCCCCGGACGACTACCTCGACGGCGACCGGCGGCCCGTCGTGGTCCTGCCGGGGATCTGGGAGACCTGGTCCTTCCTCCGCCCGATCATCGATCCGCTGCACGAGCGCGGGCACCCTCTCCACGTGCTGACGAGCCTCGGCCGCAATGGCCGCCCGGTCGCCCGGACGGCCGAGGACGTGGCCGCCTACCTCGCCGAGCACGGGCTCCGCGACGTGGTGATCGTCGCCCACAGCAAGGGCGGACTGATCGGCAAGTACGTGATGACCGAGCTCGACCCGGACGGCCGGGTCGACCGGATGGTCGCCGTGGTGACCCCGTTCGGCGGCTCCCGCTACGCGCCCTACCTGGTCCTCCGGAGCCTGCGAGCCTTCTCGCCGCGCGACGCCACGACCCTGCTGCTGTCGAGCCGCTCCGGAGCGAACGCGCGGATCACGTCCGTGTTCGGCCTCTTCGACCCGCACATCCCCGAGGGCAGCATGCTCGAGGGCGCGGTCAACGTCCGGATCGAGACCGGCGGGCACTTCCGCATCCTGAGCGACCCCGAGACGCTCACCGCGGTCGTCACGGCGGTCTCGGCGGAGGAGCGCGCCGACGGAGAGGCGCCCTGACGGCGGAGGAACCCCTCCGTAGCAACCCGCGTCGCCGCGGCGGAACCCCCTGGCGCCTCCGGCCCGCGAGGCGGAGCGTGGAGCCATGCCCGCCTCCTTCACCGGCCCGACCGAGCTCCTCCTCGTCCGCCACGGCGAGAGCCTCGCCAACATCGCGGCGAGCGCCGCCGAGGCCTCGGGGGCGCACGAGATCGCCGTCGACCGCCGCGACCCCGACGTCGAGCTCTCCCCCGCCGGCGAGGAGCAGGCCCGCGCGCTCGGCCGCTGGCTGGCCGAGGAGGCGCGGCCCGCCTCCGCCTGGACGTCGCCCTACCGCCGCGCCTCCGCGACCGCGCGTCTCGCCCTCGGCGAGGCCGGCATCGACCTGCGGCTGCGCCCCGACGAGCGCCTGCGCGACCGCGACCTCGGCGTCACCGACCGCCTCACCTCCGCCGGCGTGCGGGCCCGGATGCCCGAGGAGGCGGCGCGGCGCGAGTGGCTCGGCAAGTTCTACTACCGGCCGCCGGGAGGCGAGGCCTGGACGGACCTCGCGCTCCGCGTCCGCGCCTTCGTCGACCACCTCGCCGTCGCCGCGCCTCCCGGGCCGGCGATCCTCTTCTGCCACGACGCGGTCGTCCTCGTCCTCCGCTACGTCCTCGAGGGGCTCTCCGAGCACGAGCTGCTCGACATCGGCGCCTCGACGCCCGTCGCCAACGGCTCCGTCACCCGTCTCGTCCGCGACGGCGACGCGTGGCGCCTCGAGCTCTTCAACCGCACGTCCCACCTCGAGCGCTCCGGCGCACCCGTCACCCGGCACGACGACCGCGCGGCCGGAGAAGGAGACCCTCATGAGTGGCCTCGTCTCCCGCGCCCTGCTCGAGCAGCGCTGGCCCCTCCCGGAGCCCGGAGGCTCGAAGCACTCCCGCGGCGACGTGGTCGTCGTCGGCGGCGCCCGCAAGACGCCCGGCGCCGCGATCCTCGCGGGGACCGCCGCGCTGCGGATCGGCGCGGGTCGCATCACGCTCTGCGTCGCCGAGTCGGTCGCGTCGGCCACCGCGGTCGCGCTGCCCGAGTGCGGAGTGGTCCCGCTCGCGGAGACGCGCAGCGGCTCCGTCTCGGGCCGCGGGCTCGACGTCCTGGCCGGCGAGCTCTCCTCCGCCGACGTCGCCCTGATCGGACCCGGCCTGGACGACCCGCGCGCGACCGCCGCGACCCTCCGTGCCCTCGCTCCGCTCCTCGACGACGTGCCGGCCGTGCACCTCGACGCCTTCCCGCTCGGAGTCCTGCCCGGGCAGCGCCGTCTCGCGCGGAGGCTCGCGGGCCGGCTCCTGCTGACCCCGAACTCGGAGGAGGCGTCGCGGCTCCTCGGCGAGGAGGTCGACGACGTCGAGCGGGCCGCCCTCGCGGTCGCCGAGCGCTACGGCGCGGTGGTGAGCCTGTTCAACACCATCGCGTCGCCGGACGGCGACGCGGTGCGGATCGAGGGCGAGCACCCCGGGCTGGCCACCGCGGGCAGCGGCGACGTGCTCGCCGGAGCGACGGCGGGCCTGCGCGGGCGCGGCGTCGATCCGATGGGCGCGGCCGCGTGGGGCGCGTTCCTGCACACGGAGGCGGACACGCGCCTCTCCGCGCGCATCGGCCCGGCCGGGTACCTCGCGAGCGAGATCCCGGGGGAGTTCCCGCGCGTGCTGGCGGGCTGAGCGGGGCGGGTGCGCTGAGGACGGCAGTCGTTCCGAGGCGGGCCGGCGGTGCGAGCGCCCCGGACCGAGCCGGCGGCGTGAGAGGCGGCGATCACCGTGACCGCGGCGTCGACCTCAGTGCGCGACGTCGGCGACCGAGAACGCCACTCCCGGCGTGATCAGGATCGAGGTCTCGCGGGGCTCGCCCTCGCCCTGGTTCACCGTGATCCAGCGCGACGCGGAGCCGTCCAGGGCGCGGTCGATGCTCTCGCGCACCTCCGCGGCCGACGTCTCGCTCAGGCTGAACGGCGCTCCGCCGTAGATGATCTCGACGCGCTTCACAGCATGCTCTCCTCGCTCTGACGGGCGGTCCCGTGGGGCTCCTCGCTGATCCGCAGCCCGTGCGCCGTGTGCGAGTCGGCGAGCAGCTGGCGGATCCAGTCCGGGTTGATGTTCGGGGCACGGCCGCCGTGGTACTTGAAGCGCAGCGGGATGGCGGGGTGCAGCCAGATCGAGGTGCGTCCGTCGCCGACCGCCTGCGAGTCCTTCCACGAGAAGTAGAAGGACTCGTTGCGCGCGAGCTTCGAGCCGATCACGATCTGCAGGTGCGCCAGCAGACGGTCGTCGAAGTCGGCCTCGAGGGTCGAGTCGTAGATCAGTCGCCCCATCAGGCGGTTCTCCGTTCGGGAAGTCGCCCGTCCGCGAAGGATCGGGCGGAGTCGTGAGTGTCGATCCTACCGGCGCCCCGGATGCTCACCAGGAGTCGTCCTCGCCGTGGAAGTGCGGGATCTCGGTGTCGACGGCGGAGAGGGGCCCGGCGCCGCCGTCCTCCTCGGCCACGGGGTGCGAGACGCCCAGGCGGGCCGTCTCGCGGGTGAAGCGCTCGACGAGCTCCTCGTCGAGCAGCTCCTCGGCTCCGTCGTCCTCGGACTCCGAGAACAGCTGGCTCGCCGGTCCGATCAGCAGCGCCGCCCGTCCGGGCCGGCCGGACTCCTGGCGGATCGGGATGTCGACCGTGATCGACCCCTTGGTGAGCGCCAGCGCCTCCGCGTAGGCCAGCAGCGACCGCGCGATGGCGGTACCCGTCAGCACGGAGCTGCCGGCGTAGTGGATGCGTTCCATGCCTCCTTCCTACTCCTCGGGCGGCCGCCCGGTCAGCGGTTGCGCGGTCGAGGGAGGGAGCGCTAGCGCCGCGTCGATCCGGCGGTCGAGCGCGTCGCGGACGGCCGGCCACTCGGCCGCGAGGATCGAGTGGACGGCCGTGTCGCGCCACGAGCCGTCGGCCCGGCGCTGGTCGTGGCGGAGCACCCCCTCGAACACGGCGCCGAGGCGGAGGATCGCGGCCCGCGAGCGCGCGTTCACCGCATCCGCCTGGAGCTTCACCCGCTCGTAGCCGCTGTCGAAGGCGAGCCCGAGCACCAGCCGCTTCGCCTCCGGGTTCACGACGGTGCCCCACGTCTCGGGCGCGTAGGCCGTCCAGCCGAGGTGGGCCGCCTCGCGCGTCTCGTCGAAGTCGGCCAGCGAGGTCGTGCCGACGACGCGCCCCTCCTGCAGCACAGCGAACGGCAGGCCCGTGCCCCAGGGGTAGTAGCGGTCGACGAAGGCGCGGAACTCCTCCGGGGTGCCGGGGAGGCCGGAGGGTCCTCCTCCGTAGCCGCCGGCGAACACCTCCGGACGCCCGATCGCCCGCCCGAGCGGCTCGACGTGGTCGGCGGCGAGCGGCTCGAGGACGATCGAGCGGCCGACGAGCGTGACGGGACCGGGGCGGCGGGGACTGCTCATGCGATCAGTGTGGGGCACCGTGCCAGCATGGCTCCATGAGCACCGCCGCGCTGTTCGAGTCCGCCGCCGCCGCCCTCGTCGGCCTGCTCGCGCAGGTGCGGGACGACCAGTGGGAGCAGCCGGGGCTCGGTGTCTGGGACGTCCGCGGCCTCGCAGGCCACGCGTCGCGGGCGGTGCTGACGGTCGAGGCGTACCTCCTCGCTCCGGAGCCGCCCGAGCCGACCATCGAGGATGCTCTCGACTACTACGCCGCGCTGGCCGGGAACGTCGCCGACCCCGCGGCGGTGGCGCGGCGCGGGGTCGAGGCGGGGCTGCTGCTCGGCGACAGGCCGGCTCGGGCGCTGGCGGAGGCGGCGGGCCGCGCGGTCGAGCTGATCGCCGCTCAGCGTCCCGGCCGCCTCGTCGCCGTGGGCGGCCACGCGATCGAGC